>JBOHMF010000367.1:0-4820 GCA_050730055.1 Allostellaceae bacterium | reverse complement strand
CGTGGCCGCCGACGAGGATGTTCTTGACGCTGCGGTACTGGATGGTGGCGTGGTACAGGGCGCGAGCGCAGGCCGCTTCCAGCCGCTCGCGGCCGTAAGGCTTCGCGAGGCGCAGCAGTCCTTGCGCGGCGCGCAGCCGCTCGACGATACGGTCGGTGAGCAAGCGCGCGACGAACTCGGCGCACGCAGGGCCCACGGCGGCAGCCTGCTTGGCGCACCAGGTGCGATCCTGCAGGAAGAACGCCTGCGCCTCCGGGGGCAGGTGCGCGGTGACGCTGAAGCGTTGCCCCGGTTTACGTCCGCGGGGATGAGTGGCCACCAGCCGGTAGTCCTCGAAGATCGAGACCGAACCGTCGGTGGCGCGCAGCCACAGGCGCTTGCCCACGAGCGTAAAGGGTACGGAGTACAGAATCCGCTCGTGCTGGACGTGGCAGTCGCGATGAACCGTGAGGCCGTGCCAGCTTCCGAGATCCGGGGCGATCACCGGAAGCGCACGCATCAAGGGGCGCTCGATCGCGAGGCGCTCAAGCGGCCGCTCGCGCGTGGTGCCGTGCACGCGCATTCCGGCCTCCTCGAGCACCCAGCGCCGGGCCTGGGCGTTCAGGTCGGCCAGATCGCGAAACTCCCGGATTGGCAGGAAGTTCTGCTTCACGTACTTCACGCCGGCTTCGACGATGCCCTTCTTCTGCGGGTCGGCGGGCGGACAAGGGTCGATGCGGAATCCGTAGCCCTCGGCACACTCGGCGTAGGCGCGCTGCACCATCGGGTCGTGAACGCACGCCCGGGTGATGGCGCACTTGGGGTTGTCGATGATCAGGCGCTCGGGGACCGCGCCGAACCATTCGAAGGCACGGCGGTGGCAACCGAGCCAGGTCGCGACCATCTGGTCCCAGACGAATTCGACGTACTGGTGGCGAGACCAGCAAAGCGTCATCACGAAGCACCAGGTGCGCCGCGGCGCTCCCGTGGCCGGATCGAGGAGCACGGCCCCTGTGCCGAAATCGACCTGCGCAGCCTCGGCCGGGGCGAACGCGAGCGGCACGGTCGCATCCGGGGGCAGCGCCGCGCGCAGCGCACACAGCATCCGGTACACCGAGGAGTAGCTCCCGGTGTAGCCGTGGCTGCGCTTGAGCGCAGCGTGGATCGCCGTGCCCGAGACGCCCTGGCTGACCCACTGCTCGACCAACTCGCGAAACGGCTCGACCCCGGAAATGGTGCTGCGCGCGCGGCGCGCCACGCCCAAAGCCTGGGCGATCGCCTCGTCCTCGGGCAGCGCCGCCTCGGGGGCAAGCCAGCCTTCGCGCTCGGCGAGTGCGCGCAGCTCCTTCACCTTGGGCCGTCCCACGAGGCCGGCCCGCGCGATCTCGCGCTCGGTATCACCCTGACGCAGCCGCGCCAGGACCTGACGGTACTGATACATCTCGATTCTCCTGCGGCTCACCGCGTTCTCCTTCGGGCAAAAGGCCCGAAGGGTAGCGGTGCCGCTCTAAACCGAGATGCCCTGCCTCTCCCTCAACTGGCTCCTATATGCCGAAAACCGGCTGGCTCCATTACGCCGAAAACGTACTGGCTCCAATATGTCGAAAATCGACTGGCTCTTATATGCCGGAAACCCACTGGCTCCTTTATGCCGAAAGATGACAGCAGTGAACGGTGTCGGCCGGAGCCCACGTCACGCTGTTCCGCAGCTGAATACTGATGGTGGCGGCAGCGTCACCGTGCCCGGTATGGTCGCAGCTTGGCAGGTCCTTGCCGATCGCTGGGGTCGACTTCCGCTATCTCAGGTCTTAGAGCCCGCCATCCGCCACGCGAAGGAGGGGATTGAAGTAACACCGTCGCTCGCCGCGGCAGTCGAAAGGCAGCGTCCCCGATTGATCCGCGGCGGTGCCGGCAAGTGGGCACTGCTCCATGCCTCCCCAGGGGAAGTGATCGTGCAGGAACGGCTCGCGCAGATCCTTGCGCTAATTGGGGCGAAAGGGGCGGCGGCCTATTATCGCGGAGAACTCGCAAGTGCGATCGCAGCTGCGGCCCAAAGGGACGGTGGCCAACTTTCTACACGCGATCTCGCCGATCATCACGTGAGCACGTGCGAGCCCATAAGCGTCAAGTGGGACACTGGGACAGTGTTCGTGCAGCCACCACCGAGCCAGGGGGTGCTCCTCGCCATGGCGCTGCGCTGGCTTGATAAGAATGGCCTGCCAAGCCCAGAGTTGCTAGACCACGTTGGTATCGAAATCACCGAAGAAGTGTTCAAGTACCGCGACCGATGTGCGCGCGATGGCGCGAGTCTGCTCGACGAGACGCTTCGCGTGAACTTTGTACATGCGTCGCGTCAAGGAGGGCCTCGTGCCTATCTTCATACTGCTGGCGTCGCCATTGCTGACTCGCGAGGGCTCGTCATTTCCTCATTGGTGAGTATTTTTGACGACTTTGGGGCGGGTACGTTCGTTCGCGAGGGCGAATTTGTTCTCAATAACCGCGCAGCCGGATTCACGGCGGCACCGAACGACGTCGGTCCAGCAAAGCAGCCCGTTCATACGCTGGCCCCTGCGATGATCGTCCAGCCGGAATATGTCCTTGCCCTGGCGACTCCCGGCGCTGATGGTCAGGTACAAACGCTTCTTCAGGTACTGAGCTTGATGCGATACCGGCACATGTCGTTGCATGAAGCGATCGCCGCGCCGCGCTGGCGGAGCGAGGGCGGACTGGTGCTCGTAGGCGCGACCCACGTGTCAGTGGCCGAGCTCAGTAAGTGCGGACATGACGTGGCGGTCGTCGACGACGGGGACCCCCGTTTCGGCGCCGTCGTCGGCGCGGGCATTTCCGCGCAATCGGGTGGCGACCGAACAATCGCTGCTGGCGACTGGCGACGCCAGGTGCACGCGGCCGCGATATGATCGGCAATCGAGAGGGGAAAACTATGAACCTTGAAGCGGCTCTAGATGCGGCCATCGAGAATGCGAGCGAAGAACTCGTCGATCTGTGTGCCGCGTTGGTGGCGTGTCCTAGTGTTAATCCGCCTGGCAACACGAGCGAAGTCGCCAGCAAACTCGTCGAATACATCCGCGCCAAGGGATGCTCTGTTCAGCTTTACGCCAAGAACCCCTCTATGCCAAATGTCGTGTCGACTATCTCGAGCGGAAAGGCCGGTCCTCACTTAGTTTTCAACGGGCACATGGACACGATGGAGCCGGGCGACGAGTCGTCCTGGACAGTGCCGCGCTTTGCTCTAACTCGCCGTGACGGGAGACTTTACGGGCTCGGCATGGGCAATATGAAAGGAGCAGTTGCCGCAATGGCTCTGGCGTTCACGGAACTCGCACGGTATTCAAACCAGTGGTCCGGACGTATCACAGAGCTGGCCCCAAGAAACTGGACAGGGCGATGAGTGGTAGAACTGCTCCCAGTGAAGGTACTTTTTCGAGGAGCAGCATCGATGAAACGACCCAGAAGGAACCACAGTCCGGCGTTCAAGGCCAAGGTGGCGCTGGCGGCGATCCGCGGCGATAAGACGCTAGCGGAATTGGCCGAGCACTTCGAGGTACACCCGAACCAGATCACGCAGTGGAAGCACCTGATGCTGGAGCGGGCGGCTTCGGTATTTGGCGAGACAGCGCCCGCGCCGGAGGCGGCCGGCACGATCCGGGCGCTGCAGGCCAAGATCGGGCAACTGGCGATGGAGAATGATTTTTTGGAAGGCGCGCTCAACAAGACGGGATTGTGGAGCGCAAAGCGATGATCAAACCCGAACACGACCTGCCGGTGCTGCGCCAATGCGAGTTGCTCGGCTTGGCGCGCTCGACGGCCTATTACCGTCCTGAGCCGAGCTCTGAGGCCGATCTGGTGCTGATGCGCCGCATCGACGAGTTGCACTTGAGGTGGCCGTTCCTGGGCGCCCGGCGCCTGCGCGATCAGCTCGTGACCGAGGGCTTTGCGCTTGGGCGCAAGCACGTAGGCACGCTCATGCGCAAGATGGGCATCAGCGCGCTGTACCGCAAACCCAGGACGAGTACGCCAGGTTCGGGAGCGTCTCACCGGGTGTACCCCTATCTTCTGCGCAATCTGGTGATCGATCGCCCCAACCAGGTCTGGGCGAGCGACATTACCTATATCCCGATGGCCAAGGGGTTCATGTACTTGGTGGCGATCATGGACTGGGCGAGCCGCCGGGTGCTTGCCTGGCGCACCTCGAACACGCTCACCACGGATTTCTGCCTCGAGGCCTTGCACGAGGCGATGACGAAGTACGGCACGCCCGAGATCTTCAACACCGACCAAGGCAGCCAGTTCACCAGCGCCGAGTTCACCCAGGGGCTCGAATCGCGCGGCGCGCGCATCAGCATGGACGGCAAAGGCCGCTGGGTGGACAACGTCTTTGTCGAGCGGCTCTGGAGGAGTGTGAAGTACGAAGAAGTCTATCTGCACGCCTACGGCTCGATCGCCGAGGGCGATCGCAGGCTCGCGGTGTACTTCGATTTCTATAACCGCATTCGCGGCCATCAAGGACTCGAGGGGCTGACCCCGGACGCAGCCTACTTCGGCACCCAGCCGATGAAGGCCGCGGCATAATGCACGTGATCCGAGTTTCCCACCGCGCCGCGCGCTCGTGTGCGTGGCATGCGCCACGCGCGCGGCACCGTGGAAAACTCTCGCAGCACAGTTCATCACTTATCGGACCCGGATTTCTGTCCAATCAAACGGGGCCAGCTCTCTCGGCGTGGGACGAGGTGTTTCCCGACAAAGCCATGACAGTGGCCGCCGTGGACCGCCTGGTGCATCACGCCACGATCCTGGAGATGAACGTGGACAGTTACCGACGC
>JBOHMF010000366.1:0-4831 GCA_050730055.1 Allostellaceae bacterium | reverse complement strand
GTGCACGGCGATGCGAAAGCGCCGGCCCCAGCCGGCCATCGCCCGTTCGGGGCAGGCCGGCGCCAGCGCCTTGACGATCGCCTCGATGATCTCCTGCCCGCAATGATTGGTCGCGAGTGTCACCGGCATTCCCGGCTCGGCCCAGACCACGGTGCCGGGCCTGGCCGCGACCGTGATCGGCCGAAAGGTGCCGTCGTTTTTGGGCGTCTCGGGATCGATCAGAAAGGACAGGGCGACAACCACCGAGGAGCGCATGTTAGGATAGGAAGAATTGACAAAGCTCCGTACCTGCGGGTCCGACCCCGACAGGTCGATCAGC
Organism: Allostellaceae bacterium; assembly: GCA_050730055.1. Classification (GTDB taxonomy): domain Bacteria; phylum Pseudomonadota; class Alphaproteobacteria; order ATCC43930; family CGMCC-115725; genus AP-15. The sequence continues at coordinate 4,512 of JBOHMF010000366.1, read as the reverse complement.
AGGTCGCTGCCGCGCTTTGTCACCGTGGCGCGGATCGCGATGTTTTCGTTGCCGCGGCCGTCATCGTCGAGAAAGGCTTCGCCCTTGTAGATCCCGTCCCGCCACTCGGCGATGACCGCGCGGGTCTGCCGCTCGGCGCCGTCGAGTACCGCCTCGATCGCGGCCTGCGTCATCTCCCAGCCGAATTCCTCGGCCAGTGCGAGAAGACGCCGCTCGCCGATATGGGCCGAGCCGATCATCGCCGCGAGATCGCCCTTGAAGTCGCGCGGATGGCGCACATTGGTCGCCAGCATGTCGAGGAGATCGCGCCGCGGCGCGCCGCGGTCATAGACCCGCAGCGGCGGGATGCGGATGCCTTCCTGCCAGATGTCGGTGGCGGCGGCGTTGTAGGCGCCGTGCGTGGCGCCGCCGATATCGCTCTGATGGGCCCGGTTGATCGCCCAGAAGCGCGGTTTGTCGCCGGCAAAGACCGGGACAAAAGCGGTCAGATCGGGCAGATGGTTGCCGCCGTGATAGGGGTCGTTCAAGAGAAACACGTCGCCCTTATGGATATCGCCGCCGAAATATTCGGCGACGGCTTGCGCGGCATAAGGCAGGGCGCCGACATGGATCGGCACGTGCTCAGCCTGGGCGATCAGCCGCCCCGAGAGATCGCAGATCGCGGTCGAGAAATCGCGGCTCGAATTGAGGATCTGCGAATAGGCGGTGCGCAGCATCGCCTCGCCCATCTCCTCGACAATGGCGAGGAGGCGGTGCTGGACAACCGAGACAACGATCGGGTCGAGACGGACGGTCACGGCTCTTCTCCCGCGGCGACGATAGCGGCCAAACCTAGGGCAACGCATGGGTGCGCGAAAGCGTCACGGGAAGACCCCGGGAGAACGGTAGGATGAAGTCGATCGCCATGGCCGGACCTTGAAACCATTGCGGCAGCGGCGGGAAGCGGCCGACCGCGGCGATCATGCGCTCGAACCGCTCGTCGATATCGCGATAGCCCGAACTCTTGCTGACCTGCATCGCCGCGAGGGTGCCGTTGTCGCGCACCAGAACGGTGACCACCATCTCGCCCTCGCGCTGCCCGATCAACGACAGAGGCAACAGATCGCGATGCTGCAGCACCAACGCGCGGATGTAGCGCATATATTCGCTCTTTGTCGCCGCCGTGCCCGGATATTTCGCCAGCTGCATCGTCATGCGGCGCGGAAGCAGAAGCCGGCGCGCCGGACGCGGTTCCGGCGGACGCGGTTTTTCGAGCGGACGCGGCACGGCGGCGGTCTCTACCGACGCGGGGGCGGGCGGGGTCGGTGCGGGCTTGGGCAGAGCCGGCACCGGTTTTGGCACATCGAGCGGCAGCAGCGCCTTCCCGGTCTCCAGGCCGGTGCGGCTGACGGGTCCCAGATCCTTCGGATTGGTGTCGCCAAAACTCTCGGAAGCGATCGGCCCGCGGGGCGCGGCTCGCTGCTCGGGTGGCGGTTTCGGTTTTGGCAGCGGCTTTGGTTTTGGCGGCGGTTCAAAGATGATCCGCACCGGGATTGGCGGGTGCTCGACAGGCGCCGGCCCCTGCCAGCCAAACAGCAGCGCCAGGAGAACGGCAAGATGCAGGCCGAGGGAACCGGCCGGCCCGGGAAGCCGCTCGCGCCAGCCCTCGGGAGTCTGGCGCAACAGCGCGCCGGACTCGGGCTTTCCGGGCAAAAGCGTGAGGGTCGGTTCGCGCCGACCGCCGCGCGCTGCGCTGTCCGGTCTGTCTGTAGCGAGCAGCGCCGGCTCGGCTAGGGGCCGGCTTCGCGCGCGAGATCGAGCCACGCCGCCTCATCGAGCAGGGTGACGCCAAGGGCCACCGCCTTGGTCGCCTTTGATCCGGGATCGGCGCCGGTCACGACGTAATCGGTCTTGGCCGAGACCGAACTGGCGACATTGGCGCCGAGCGCCTCGGCGCGCGCCTTGGCCTCCGACCGGCTCATCGCCGACAGCGTGCCGGTAAAGACGATCGTCTTGCCGGCAAGCGGCGCCACCGCCCGCCCGGCCGGTTCCTCGTAATCGAGCACCGCAACCTCGTGCGCCAGATCGTCGAGCACCGCGCGGTTGTGCGGCTCGGCGAAAAAGCCGACGATCTCGGCCGCCATGTCCGCGCCGATCCCGTGGATGTCGAGAAGACCGGCATAAGCTTCGCCCTGCGGGTCCTGGGCAGCTTCCATCGCGCGCCGCCATGCGGCAAGCGAGCGGTAGTGCCGGGCGAGAAGCCGCGCCGTCGCCTGCCCGACCTGCGGGATGCCGAGCGCATTGATAAAGCGGTCGAGCGGAATGCGCCGCCGCTCATCGATCATCGCGATGAGTTTTTTTGCGCTGACCTCGCCCCAGCCTTCGCGTTTTTCGATGACCGCCGGATCGAGGCGGAAGATGTCGCCCGGCGCCTTGATCAGGCCATCTTCCCAGAACGCGGCGATGTGCCTGGCACCGAGCCCTTCGATATCGAACGAGTCGCGCGCGACAAAGTGCTTGAGGCGCTCGACCGCCTGCGCCGGGCAGATGAGACCGCCGGTGCAGCGCCGCGCCACCGCGCCCGGTTCACGCACCGCGAGACTGCCGCAGACCGGGCAATGATCCGGAAAGTGGTAGGGTTCGGCCCCTTCCGGCCGGCGCTCCGGGACGACGCCGACAATCTGCGGGATCACGTCGCCGGCGCGCTGGACGATCACGGTATCGCCGATGCGCGCGTCCTTGCGCGCGATCTCGTCCTCGTTGTGCAGGGTCGCGCGCTGCACGACGACGCCACCGACTGTGATCGGGTCGAGCACGGCCACCGGGGTCAGCGAACCCTGGCGCCCGACCTGGATCACGATCTCGCGCAGCACGGTCTGCGCCTGCTGCGCCGGGAACTTGTGGGCGAGCGCCCAGCGCGGCGCGCGGCTGACCATGCCGAGCCGCTCCTGCAAGGCAAGATCATTGACCTTGTAGACGACACCGTCGATGTCGTAGGGAAGCGCCGCGCGCTCGGCCGCGATCTCGCGGTAATAGGCGAGCACCGCATCGACGCCGCGGCAGAGCCGCGAATAGGGATTGACCGTAAAGCCCCACTCCCGGAACCGCTGGAGCGCCTCCTCATGGCTGCGGGCAAAGGATGCGCTCGCCTCGCCCCAGGCATAGGCGAAGAATTTCAGCGGCCGGCGCGCCGTGATCGCGGGATCGAGTTGGCGCAGCGAGCCGGCGGCGGCGTTTCGCGGATTGGCAAAAGGCGGCTCTTCGGCGGCCGCGCGCTCTTCATTGAGCGCGAAAAAGCCGGCCCGCTCCATATAGACCTCGCCGCGGATCTCGATGTCGTCCGGCCAGCCCGTGCCGGCCAATGTTTTTGGTATGCTCGCCAGGGTGCGCACATTGCGGGTCACGTCCTCGCCGGTGACGCCGTCGCCGCGCGTCGCGCCAAGAACGAGCCGGCCGCCCTGATAGAGCAAACCCATCGACAGCCCGTCGATCTTGGGTTCGGCCATCACCGCAATCACGTCCTCGGCAACCTCCGCCTCGGCCGCGCTGCGCCGGAAGAAGTTGCGGATGCCGGCAAAAAAGTCGCGCACGTCCGCCTCCTCGAAGGCGTTTTCGAGCGACAGCATCGGCCGCGTGTGGGTGACCTTGGCAAAGCCGGCGGCGGGCGCGGCACCGACTCGGCGCGACGGGCTGTCGGCGCGGATCAGTTCGGGGAAATGCGCCTCGATCGCGGCGTTGCGCCAGCGCAGCGCATCGTATTCGGCGTCCGAAATCTCGGGCCGATCCTCGCTGTAATAGAGCCGGTCGTGATGGGCGATCGCGCACGCGAGCGCGGCGAGTTCGGCCGCCGCCTCCTCGGTGGTCAGCGCCTCGGCGGGTGCGCCGGCGCCGATGTCGTCGGGGGTCATGTGCGCCCCGCGCCGATGAGGCTTGCCGCCGCGGCGCGCGCTTCGGCGGTGATGGTGCTGCCAGACAACATGCGGGCGATCTCCTCCTGCCGGTCGGCCTCGTCGAGTTCCTCGACGCGCGTGACTGCCTCGCGCGCGGAAAGCCGTTTGGCGACCCGCCAGTGATGGGCGCCGCGCGCCGCGACCTGCGGCGAATGCGTGACGGCCAGCACCTGCAAGCGGGTGCCGAGGCGTTCCAGCCGCTCGCCGACGGCCGCCGCGACGGCGCCGCCGATGCCGCTGTCAACCTCGTCAAAGACGATCACGGTTGGCACCGGCGAGGTTTCGGCCAGGACCAGCTTCAGGGCCAGCATAAAGCGCGCCAACTCGCCACCCGAAGCGATCCGCTGCAACGGCCCAAACGGCGCGCCGGGATTTGTGGAAACCTCGAAATGCACACGCTCGACGCCATGTTCGCCCCAATCGCGCTCGTCGAGCGGCGCCAGCACCGTGCGGAAGCGCGCGCGGACGAGGCGCAGCGGTTCGAGCTCGGCCGCCACGGCCTTGTCGAGACGGCGCGCGGCCTGCGTCCGTGCCCGCGACACCGCCTCGGCGGCGGCGGCAAAGCGTGCGCGCGCCTCGGCAT
>JBOHMF010000365.1:0-4834 GCA_050730055.1 Allostellaceae bacterium | reverse complement strand
CCCAGAGACAGGGGCGTTCCCTGGCGCTGGGTGCGCTCACGCACGGCGGCCTTGTGCGCGGCATACGCCGCCGGCGCCCACATCTGAAAGTTGCGCCCCAGCCCGACAAAGGAAACGCTGTCGGTGATCCCGGCATGTTCGACCAGTTCCGCCGGCAGGATGATCCGTCCCTCGGTGTCGAATGGCAACTGATGGGAATCAGCAAGCATCTGCTCGTGATTTTCCCGCTCTTCGGAAAACATCGGCAAGTCGTCGATGCGGGCCACGATGTCCCCGATGCGGTCCATGCCGTAGCCTTCGAGCGCCGCATACTTGGGAGAGGGAGACGGGAACGCGATGATCCCGTTGAAGCTTTGATTGGCGAGGGCAGCGCGAAAGGTCGCCGGCACTGATACTCGCCCCTTGCGGTCGACCTTGTTCACGTGAGTGGACAGAAACAGTCCCACTTTTCCCCCAACGCTCGCCCGCGGACGGTACCGGCAAGAGGCGCCCGGTGCGCGCTGCCTATCCCTCCCTTTCGGCAAATCGCCATCCGTGGGTAATCATGGGATACCATGGGACAGCATGGACGTCAACGGCTCGTTGCAAAAATCTTGGGGATATGCAATTTCCTCCGCTCCCAGCATGTAGTGGCCAAGAGTCGGCCCACCCCAATTTCTGGGAAGACTGGTTTTGAGGGTATGTAGGGCCGAGATTTGTTCTTGTTTTGTTTCAAATTTGGCAAAAACGTCAGACGGTCTGTAAGCCGGGTTCTGTCCCGTCTGCGAAATCGCAAGCGGGGATGGCCATTCCTCTGGGGCGTCCGTCGCCGAACGCCTCGTGCGACCGACCCGAGCGGCGGCGCGGAGACCCGCCCGGCATCCCCGGTGTCCAGGGCTGCCTGCCGCTCCTACTTGGTCTTGCTCCCGGTGGGGTTTTCCCTGCCGCCGCCGTTGCCGGCGGCGCGGTGCGCTCTTACCGCACCGTTTCACCCTTGCCGCCCGTCCGGCCGAGACCAGAGCGGAGCGGCGGTGTCCTTTCTGTGGCACTGTCCCTGGGGTTGCCCCCGCCGGGTGTTACCCGGCACCGTGCCTCCGTGGAGCCCGGACTTTCCTCCCTCCGCGATTGGCGGAGAGCGGCCATCCGACCGTCTGACGGGGAGATCATTTGGCACCGCCTTGGCAAATGTCAAAACCTCAAAAAGACTGGGGCAGAACGGTGACGCCGCTGGTGCCGTCAAAGTCGGTCACGACATTGCCGGCGAACAACGGGTTGATCAGGACCGTCGCAGTCCCGGCGGTCGCCGCGACCGCGGCCGGGCAGGCGAAATAGGGCGAGACAAAGGTGTTGTGCGCGGCCTGCGGCGAGGCCAGGGTGAGACAGACGGGCGCCGCTTCGAGATCGATCGCGGCGATCGTGTTGGCAAAACTGTATCCGTTCTCGATCAGCAACCCGGTGCCCGCGCGCGCCGATCCGGCCCCGGAGAGATGCGAGAACTGGGTCTGTTCGAGCGCGATCCCGGCACCGCCGCCCGCCGAATCCGCGACCGCAAAAATGTCGGCGTCGAGCACATAGTTGAGTTGCAGCCCGCCGGCCGCGGGGCCGGTGCCGGCGTTGTTGACGACGAGATGATCGAGGCGGATCGAATTCTGCGCGTCGGAGAAATCCGGCTTGCCGATCACCACCGCATACGAATCGGTGTCGGCCTCGACAAACAGCGTCCCCTCCTGGTGCAGATAAAAGCATCCTTTTGGGGCAGCGGCGGTGCCGCCCGAGCAGTCGATCCGCAAGACCGGGCCGGCGGCGATGCCACGCCCATCGAGAACCGCGCCGAGCGCAATCAGCCGCAAACCGGTCCGGGCCCGCGCCGCATAATCGATGACCAGCGCCCGGCTGAGCCGGTAGGTTCCGGCGGGCAGCATCAGCGGCCGGTTCGAGACCAGGGCGGCATGCACGGCCGCGGCCAGGGCGGCGCTGTCGTCGGCCGCATCGTCGCCGATCGCGCCCCGACAGCGTGCATCGACCCATGCCGGCTGCCCGCACGCCGCCGCCACACCCGCGGGAAGCGCGCAGAAAACAATCAGGCTGGCAAAAACGCGCCCCGCGATATGACAAGCTGAAAGGGTCTTATTGAGCATTTAGACAACCAAAAGTAGCTTTCGCATAGAACTACCGTTTCCACATGCACGCAATAGTTTTTATTTCAAACTTGAGCAAATCTGAGATTGCAGAACGGACAGATCGCACAGTGAAGCAAAAGCCGGGGGCGATGCGTTTGTCGGGTGCCCGGCCGCGCTCCGCCGGCTTGGCAGGCTCGTGGGAGGTGCCCGTGAACGCGACCGGTCGAGACAGTTTGCAGACACGCCGCACGCTGGCTGTCGGCAGCGCGCATTACGACTATTTCAGCCTCGCCGCCGCGGGTCTCGGCGATCTCGCGCGGCTGCCCTATGCGCTCAAGATCCTGCTGGAAAACCTGCTGCGCCTTGAGGACGGCCGCACTGTCACGACAGCGGACATCGAGGCGCTCGCGCGCTGGCTCGACCGGCGCCGCTCGGATCACGAGATTGCCTTTCGCCCGGCGCGCGTCTTGATGCAGGACTTCACCGGCGTGCCCGCGATTGTCGATCTGGCGGCGATGCGGGAAGCGATGGTGCATCTTGGCGGCGACCCGAACCGCATCAACCCGCTCTCGCCGGTCGATCTGGTCATCGACCATTCGGTCATGGTGGACAGCTTTGCCCGCCCCGACTCGTTCGCCGCGAATGTCCGCCGCGAGTTCGAGCGCAATGGCGAGCGCTACGCGTTTCTGCGCTGGGGCGGGGACGCCTTTGACAATTTCCGCGTGGTGCCGCCCGGCACCGGGATCTGCCACCAGGTCAACCTCGAATATCTGGCGCGGGTGGTGTGGGCGCGCGAGGAGGACGGGCAGCGGATCGCCTATCCCGATACGCTTGTCGGCACCGACAGCCACACAACGATGGTCAATGGTCTCTCGGTGCTGGGCTGGGGCGTCGGCGGCATCGAGGCCGAGGCGGCGATGCTCGGCCAGCCGATCTCGATGCTCCTGCCTGAGGTTGTCGGCTTTCGCCTCAAGGGCCGCTTGCGCGAGGGGGCAACCGCGACCGATCTGGTCTTGACCGTCACCGAGATGCTGCGCCGGCGCGGCGTCGTCGGGCGCTTTGTCGAATTCTTTGGCCCCGGCGTCGGCGAACTCTCGCTGCCCGACCGCGCGACGATCGGCAACATGTCGCCGGAATACGGCGCCACCTGCGGCTTTTTCCCGATCGACGGCGAGACGATCCGCTATCTCGCCTTCACCGGCCGCGATCCGGCCCAGGTCGCCCTCGTCGAGGCTTACGCCCGCGCGCAGGGCTTGTGGCACGATGCGACGACGCCGGAGCCTCTCTACACCGACACGCTCGAACTCGATCTCGGCCGGGTCGAATCGTCGCTGGCGGGGCCGCGCCGGCCGCAGGATCGGGTCGCGCTCGCCGGGGCGCCGGCCGCCTTTGCGCGCGAATTGCCCTCCCTTGTCAGCGGGCGCAAAAAACCGGCCGCCGTACCGGTGAAAGGCGCCGATTACCGTCTCAAGGACGGCGATATCGTCATCGCCGCGATCACCAGTTGCACCAACACTTCAAACCCGAGCGTCATGCTGATGGCCGGGCTGTTGGCGCAAAAGGCCGTCGCGCATGGTCTGCAGCCCAAGCCCTGGGTCAAGACCAGCCTCGCCCCGGGCAGCCAGGTGGTCAGCGACTATTATGCCGCCGCCGGAGTGCAGGAGGCGCTCGACGCGCTCGGCTTCAACCTTGTCGGCTATGGCTGCACGACCTGCATCGGCAATTCCGGGCCGGTGCCGGAACCGATTGCCGAGGCGGTCGCGGCGGGCGATCTCGCGGTCTGCGCCGTTCTCTCCGGCAACCGCAATTTCGAGGGCCGCATCAACCCCGTGGTGCGCGCCAATTACCTGATGTCGCCGCCGCTCGTCGTCGCCTATGCGCTGGCCGGCTCGCTCTCGGTCGATCTGACAAAGGACCCGCTCGGCGAAGATCGGGACGGCCGGCCGGTTTACCTGCGCGACATCTGGCCCAAGGGAGAAGAAGTGCGGCGGGCGATCGAGGAGGCGATCAGCCCCGAGATGTTCCGCCGCCGCTACGCCGATGTCTTCAAGGGACCCGAGGAATGGCGGCGGATCGCGGTGACGGGCGGGCGCACCTTTGCCTGGTCGGAGGAATCGACCTATATCCGCCACCCGCCCTATTTTGACGACATGCCAAAAGAGCCGGCGCCACTCTCCGACATTAAAGGCGCGCGGCTTCTCGCGCTTCTCGGCGACAGCATCACCACCGACCATATCTCGCCGGCCGGTTCGATCGCGCGCGACAGCCCGGCCGGCCGATACCTGACCGGGTATCAGGTGCGGCCGAGCGAATTCAACTCTTACGGGTCGCGACGCGGCAATCACGAGGTCATGGTGCGCGGCACCTTTGCCAACATCCGCTTGCACAACGAACTGGTGCCGGGGGTCGAGGGCGGGATGACGCGCCTCCTGCCGGACGGGCAGGTCATGCCGATCTACGACGCCGCGGCCGAATACAAAAAGCGCGGCGTGCCGCTCCTCGTCATCGCCGGCAAGGAGTACGGCACCGGCTCTTCGCGCGACTGGGCGGCCAAGGGATCGCTGCTGCTGGGCGTGCGTGCGGTCATCGCCGAGAGCTTTGAGCGCATCCATCGCTCAAACCTGATCGGCATGGGCGTCCTGCCGCTCGAATTTGCGGAGGGCACGAGCCGCAAGAGCCTCAAGATCACCGGCGAGGAAACCTTTGACATCACCGGCATCGCGGACGATCTGAAG
>JBOHMF010000364.1:0-4850 GCA_050730055.1 Allostellaceae bacterium | reverse complement strand
GCTTTCACACCCTGGGGCGTCAACGGCGGCAAAGCGGGCGGCAGCGGATGTTGCGTTGTCAACCCAGGGCGCGCCGACGAGCGGGTGGTGGCGCCGATCAGCGACGGCACGGTGATCCGCCGCGGCGATATCGTACGCATCGAGACCGGCGGCGGCGGCGGGTTTGGCCATCCGTTTGACCGCGAACCCAAACGGGTGCGGGCCGATGTGCGGGGCGGCTTTGTCAGCAGCGCGAGTGCCGAAGAGGATTACGGCGTGGTCCTGAACCCGGACCTGACCATCGATGAGGCGGCAACCCGCCGCCGACGCGCGGAGCGCCCGCCGGTCGCGCTGTTCCATCGCGCCGGCTATCGCGACGCCCTGGACTAGGGCCGTGTCGTCCCCGCAGCATAGCGCAGTGGTCGGCGTCGATACCGGCGGGACCTTTACCGATGTCATCCTGCTCGATGCTGTCGCGGGCCGGATCGTCACTACCAAGATCCCATCCTCGCCGACAGACCCCTCGCGCAGCTTTGCCACCGCCATCGCCGCCGCGCAGGATCGGGCGGGGATTGCCGGCGGAAGGATCGCGCGCGTTCTGCACGGGACCACGGTTGCAACCAACCTGATCCTGGAAGAGAAGGGCGCTCCGGCCGCGTTGCTGACGACGGCCGGGTTCCGCTACGTCCTCGAAATCGGCCGGCAGGACATCCCGCGGCGTTCGAGCCTCTTTGCCTGGGTCAAGCCAAAGCGCCCGGTGCCGCCGCAGGCGATCTTCGAGATCGGCGGGCGGCTCGATCCCGCCGGCGCCGAGATCGAGCCGCTCGACGAAGAGGCTGTCGCCGAGGCCGCGCGAACAATCCGGGACAGGGGAATCGCGGCGGTCGCGATCGTCTTTCTGCACAGCTATGCCAACCCGGCGCATGAACGGCGCGCCGGCGTCCTCCTGCGCGCGCTCCTGCCGCAGGCGACGGTCTCGCTGTCGAGCGAGGTCTGCCGGTGTTTCGCGAATACGAGCGCAGCCTGACGACGATCCTCAACGCCCAGATCATGCCGGTGGTATCGTCCTATCTCGCCCGCTTGCGGGGCCGGCTCGCGGAAACCGGCATTGCCGCGCCCTTGCTGCTGATGAAATCGAGCGGCGGCGTCATCGGCGCCGAGCGGGCGCAGCAAAGGCCGGTCGAGACGGTTCTGTCCGGACCCGCCGCCGGCGCGGTCGGCGCTGCCTTTATCGGCGCCCTCGCCGGCTGTCGCAACCTGATCGGCATCGATATCGGCGGCACTTCGGCCGACATCGCGCTGATCCACGACGGCGCGCCGGGTCTGACCAGTTCGGGCCACATCGGCACCTGGCCGCTCGCCCTGCCGATGATCGATATCGCTACGATCGGCGCCGGCGGCGGTTCGATCGCGCGCCGCTCGCCGGACGGGGCCTTGACCGTCGGGCCGCGGAGCGCCGGGGCCGAGCCGGGTCCGGTCTGCTATGGCCTTGGCGGGACCGAGCCGACCGTCACCGACGCGCACCTCGTGCTTGGCCATCTGCCGCCCTATCTGCTCGGCGGCGCTTTCCGCCTCGATGTCAAAGCCGCCCGCCGGGTCCTCGCAACGCGGCTCGCAGAGCCGATGGGATTGCCGCTCGAAGAGGCGGCGCGCGGCATCCTTGCCATCACCGACAACCACATGACCGGCGCGATCCGCGTCATTTCGGTCGAGCGCGGCCACGATCCGCGCGATTTTGTGCTGGTGCCGTTTGGCGGCGCCGGCCCGTTGCACGGCGGCGCGCTGGCGCGTCTGCTCGGGATCACGACCCTCCTGGTGCCGCCGGCCCCGGGCGTGCTGTCGGCCTTGGGGCTGCTTGTCGCCAACCTGAAGAGCGAGTTCTCGCGCACCTGTCTCGAACGGCCGCCGCATTACGATGTCGCGCGCATCGCCGAGACTTACGCGGCGCTGGAAGCGGAAGCGCTCGCCTGGCTCGATGCCGAGGGCGTCCCGCCCGAAGCGCGCCGTCTCGCGCGGCACGCGAGCCTGCGCTACCGCTACCAGGGGTTCGAGCTGGTCGTGCCGTGGCCCTCGGGGGTCGTCGATGACGCGGGCGTGGCGGCGGCGATCGGCGCGTTCCACCGCCGCCACGAGCGCCTCTATACCTTTGCGCAGGAGGACACGCCGGTCGAGATCGTCACCCTGCGGGTCGATGCCCTCGGCCTGTTTCCGCCGCTGCGCTTGCCGGAACTGCCGCCGGGCGGCAATCCCGCCGCCGCGATCGTCGGGCGTCAGAGGATCGCGCTGGCGGACGGGGCGACGGATGATGCCCCGATCTATGATCGCACCCGGCTCGGCGCCGGGGATCGCATCGCCGGCCCGGCGATCCTGACCCAACTCGACGCCACCACTCTCCTATTGCCCGGCCAGATCGCCGAGGTGCACGATTTTGGCGGCCTCCTTGTGCACGATTCCCTCACACCTTCGACCGTGCCACCGGCGATGACGCAAACGACTCCTCGACCGCCAAGCCAAGCTGAGGTCTGTTGACACGCAACCAAAGTCCCTCGCGTATCGCCTCGCACCGGGTCGTCTCACGGTGCAGGATTGGTCGCGCGCTTTGCGCTCCCGATGCGCCTATGCCCAGGGCTCGACGATCACCTTTGCGTGCCGCTCGGGGTTGGTCAGTTCGGCGAAGGCACCCTTGACGCCCTCCAGCCCGACCTGACCCGTGATTAGCGGCGTCACATCGATGCGGCCCTCGGCGATGTGGCGGAGGCTCGCGGCGAATTCCTCGGCCGTATAGGCCAGCACAAATTGCAGATTGAGCTCTTTGACGATGCCAAAGAACGGCTCGAACCGGTCGGTCGCCATGCACACGCCGACGACGACGATGCGCGCGCCCGCCGGCGCTCCGGCGATGACCTCCTGGATGACGCCCGGGACGCCAACGCATTCGAAGATCACCGCCGGGCGAAGCTTTGGGCCAAGCCCGAACAGCTGCGCATAGCGGCTGCCGTCGTAGCCGGCGGGGGTGGCGGCCTCGCGCCAGCTCGTGTAAGGCAAGCTGACGGCGGGGTCGAGAACGGTGTCGGCGCCCATCGCCAGCGCCAGCGCGCGCCGCTTTGGCGAAAAATCGGCGGCGATGATCGGACGGACGCCGCTCAGCTTCAGACCGGCGATGACCGCCAGCCCGACCGGGCCGCAGCCAATCACCAAGGGTATGTCGTCTCGGGTCAGGCGGGCCTTCTGCACGGCGTGCCAGCCGACCGCGATCGGCTCGGTCAAGGCGGCGTGCGCGGCCGGGAGGCCGTTTGGCACCGCGAGCAGCAGCCGTTCGGCGAGTGGCATGTACTGCGCAAAGCCGCCGGCGATCTCGTTCGAATAGCCGATCCCGCGCACGCTCTGGCCAACGAGCGTCATCGGCATCGAGCAGACGAGCGTGCCCGGCTTCAGCCGCTTGTCGGTGCCCGGACCATGCTCCACGATCTCGCAGCAGAATTCGTGACCAAAGACGACATCGCGCGCGGGGTCGAGCGCCCATCGGTTGCCCGACCGCCGCGCCAGTTCGACAAAGTTGTCGATATGCCTGGCCGCATGCAGATCGCTGCCGCAGATGCCGCAGCCGAGCGTCTTGACCAGAACCTGTCCCTCGCCCGGTCTCGGATCGTCGATCTCATCGACGACCAGGTCGCGGTGGCGAAAAATCGCGGCGCGCATGCCGGCCTCCCTGCGGGTGTCGCCCCAGTATGACCGCCCTCCCCGGCGCGCACCAGCGCCGGCGCAGACAGGCGCGCGATGTCGTCCCGATCATCGCCCCGGCGATCGTCCGAACCCTTGCCATGCTCCAGCCTGGCCGACCGCCTGTTCCGGGCGTGCGCGCATCCAGGGGAACCAGGCAAAGGGGGCGTGCGCCTCACCAGCCATCGACGCAGGGCCGCTTCTTGCCGGTGTGCGGCGGCGTCTTTGGCAGCGCTCTCAGCCCCGCCACGATCCAGCGGCGCGTCTCTTCCGAGTCGATCACGCCGTCCACGCGGTAGTACGTCGCCTCGTTGATCGCGCGGCCGCGCTCGTACAGTTCGGCGACCATCCGCTCGTAGGCGGCGCGGCGCAGGGCGGGGTCTGCGATCGCCTCCAGCTCCTTGCGGCGGCCGAGCTTGACCTGTCCTTCCAGCCCCATGCCGCCAAACTCGCCCGTCGGCCAGGCGACGGCGAACATGCCCATCCGCATCCCGCCGCCGGTCATCGCGAGCTTGCCGAGACCGTAGGATTTGCGCACGCAGACCATAAACAGCGGCACGGTGATGTTGGCGCCGATCAGATAGCTGCGGCAGCAATGGCGCACGAGCGCGGCCTTTTCCGCCTCCGGTCCCACCATGTTGCCGGGGTTGTCATTCAGCGAAAGCAGCGGAATGTCGTGCGCATCGCAGAGCTGCATGAACCGCGCCGCCTTGTCGGCGGCGTCGCTGTCCACCGCCCCGCCGCCGCCCTCGGCGAACAGCACCACCGGCAGGCGCAGCCGTTCGGCCAGCTCGAACATGCGGTCCTGCTTGATGTGACCCACGCGGCCCTGCGTGCCCGCATGCACGCCGTAATCATAGGCGACGACAAGCGCGCGGCTTTTGTCCTCGGGGAAACGGTCGCCGTTGATCGTGGCAAGGCCCATGACGAGACCATCGGCCGGAGATTCCTCGATCAACTGCTCCAAGGTGCGGATGTTGCGGCGCGCCGCGACCGCCATCCGCCCGTATTCGACAAACGAGCCTTTATCCACGAGATCGGCGATGTTCTCGTGCGCCGTTCGCTGCCCGCTCGCGCGGCGCCGCGCGACCATCTTCGGGCGCGCCGCGTCGGTGGTGCGATGCGCGCGCTCAGCACCAGCGCACCACGGC
>JBOHMF010000363.1:0-4850 GCA_050730055.1 Allostellaceae bacterium | reverse complement strand
TTCCAAAGCTGTGGAGATGGTCGATCTGTCCTTGCGAATTTACCACCACTTCCACGACAGCCCGGCCAACTTCGCCGCCCTCGCCTCCGCCTTCTTATGTATCTTCAGTTAGGACTCTCTCATTTTCTTCATTTAATAATAGTAATACGCTTTTAGATGAACGAAATTTTGCATTCGGAGATTCATTCGTATTGGTGTTAAATACCCAAGAATTCATCAATCGTATTGACAAAGCGGTCAGGTTAGCAAGATTGTGCGGAGACTACAACCTTGTCGAATATTACGATATAGAAAAACTCTCTGGTGATGTTGGTCCGTTCCGAAAATCCGCCCTATTCAGCTACCAGAGAGAATTTATAATAGTCGTCTATCCTGGTTCTCCAGATCCCATTCGCCTTTCTGTTGGGAGTCTTGAAGACATTACTACTCCTATCCTGCTGTTATCTGAAATCAATAGCCTCGTCGATTTCTCCCCGTCCGCTGCAAAAGCTGCCGGCTTATCATAGCAGCGGTCTGCTCATCCGGTGGCGAGGCGGGCGAGGGTGCCGATCTCGGCGAGATCGTCGAGCACGGCGATCGTTTCGCGCAACTCGCGGGCGCGCGGGGCTCCGAGCACCGGCGCGGCGAGCGCGTCAAATTTGGCGGCGAGGCGGCGGCCCTGCCCGGCGATATCGGCGGCCGGGATGCCGGCGTCGTGGCGCGCCGAGACCTGCCGGCCGTCGGGCAGTGTGACTTCGAGCTCGGCCAGGGATTGCGGCCAGCCCGACTGAAAATCGAGAACAAGGCGCTCGCGCAGACCGATCAACGCAGGATCGCGCGCATTCTCTTCGCTGTAGGCAAGAAGGCTCGCCGTATCGACGCCGGACAGCGCCATCGCCACGGTCTGGCGCAGGCTGAACTTGCTTTCAAGACCGTCGATCGGGGCCGGGATGTTGCACACCCGGTCGCAACTGCGATCGAGCCGCAGGGTGATCCCGCGGATCGCCTCGGAGGTGAGGCGATGTTCCTCGCGCAGCCGGCGCGCCGCTTCGATCGGGGCGTGGGTCAGATAGCAGGCGGCGTGGTACTTGAACAGGTTGGCGCGCAGGTGAAAACCGCCCGGCGGATCGGCGCGGGCGGCCTCGGGCGCGAAATCGGGGCCGTGCGTCAGGGCAAAGCCCTGCACGCACTCGATGAGATCGGGGCGGCTGGAAAACCCGCGCCGCGCCAGGAGCGCCGCCAGAAGCCCGTTCTGCGCCGCCTTGCCGGCGTGGAACGGCTTGCACATCGTGCCAAACTGCGACTTGAGACCGGCCGCCTGGGTCCCGGCGATGCCGAGCGCGGCTGCGGTCCGCTCGGTGTCGAGACCGAGAAGATGCGCGCAGGCCGCGGCGGCGCCAAAACAGCCGACCGTGCCGGTG
The DNA here is from genome assembly GCA_050730055.1 of Allostellaceae bacterium. GTDB lineage: Bacteria > Pseudomonadota > Alphaproteobacteria > ATCC43930 > CGMCC-115725 > AP-15. Next base: position 3,450 of record JBOHMF010000363.1, on the reverse strand, counting down.
GCGTGAAAGCCGAGATCGTAATGGCCGGGCCGCAGGGCCGCGCCGATGCGGCAGGCGGTCTCATAACCGGCGACAAAGGCGGTGAGGACGGCGCGGCCGGGGCTGCGCTCGCGCTCGGCCAGCGCGAGAAGGGCCGGCAGGATTGCCACCGAGGGGTGGCCGGGCATCGCCAGGTTGACATCGTCATAGTCGAGCGCGTGCCCGGCGGCGCCGTTGGCAAGCGCCGCCGAGAGTGCCGGCAGCCGCCCCTGATGGCCAATAAGGCTCGCCTGCGGCGTGCCCCCCGCCTCAGCAAGCTCGTCGAGCACGATCCGCACCAACGGATCGGCGGCGCCGGCGAGCGCCACGCCGAGATAATCAAGCACGCATTGCCGCGCCAGTTCGCGCATGGCCTCGGGCAGTTCGTCATCACGCAGGGAAGCGGCGCGCGCCGCCAGATCGCGGGTCAGACCCTGTGCCGCCGTCGCTGCATTCATCTTTGTTCTCCTGCCGATCGCTCAGGATACGGCGCCCGGAGCTCCGCCGAAAGCCCCTCCGCGGGGCGTCCTGCCAGCCGTGCCCGGCGGCAGCAGCCGCTCAGCGCCTGGCCGGCGGGTCGGCGACCGCGTGGCCGCGGTATTGCGCGATGTTGCGGTTCTGCCCGGCGAGCGTCTTGGCAAAGACGTGCCCGCCCTCGCCGTTGGCGACAAAGTAGAGATCGTCGGTGTCGGCCGGTCGCGCGGCGGCCAGGAGCGAGGCCATCCCCGGGCTGTCGATCGGCCCCGGCGGCAGCCCGGTGACGCGATAGGTGTTGTAAGGCGAGGGGGTCGCCAGATCGGCGTGCGTCAGCGGACCCTTGAACGGTACGCGGCCGTCCGCGCTCAAGGCATAGATCACCGTCGGGTCGGATTGCAGCGGCATGCCGAGCCGCAGCCGGTTCACAAACACCCCGGCGATCAGGGCCCGCTCGGCGGGCCGGGCGGTTTCCTTCTCGATGATCGAGGCGAGGATCAGGAGTTGGCGCGGGGTTTTCAGATCCGGTTCGGGGCGGCGCTCCGCCCACGCTTCGGCCACCGCCCGCACCATCGCCTGCCGCATCCGGGCGATGAGCCGCGTGCGCCTCTCGCCATAGCTGTAGAAGTAGGTGGCGGGCATCAGCGTGCCCTCGCCCGGGCAGGGGCCCGTATTGCCGGCAAGCGCCGGCGCGGCCTGGACGAGCGCCAGGATCTCGGTGCAGGTCAGCCCCTCGGGGATGGTCAGCTTGTGCCGGACGGTCTTGCCGCTGGCCACCAGAGCGGCGGCGGCGAGCGCGCTCAGGTGCGACGGGAAGCGGTACTCGCCCGCTTTCAGCCGGGCACGCTGTCCGGACAGCACCGCGCCCAGCACAAAGGACAGGCGGGAACGGACGACCCCGTCCTCGGCAAGCAGGGCGGCGACCCGCCAAAGCCCGGTATGCGGCGGGATGACCAAAGAGCGGGCGGCGGCCAGCGGACCCGGACCCGCGATCTCGCGGTAGAGCCGGGCGCCGCCGGTCACCGCAAACGCCTCGCCGGCAAAGACCGCGATCCATAACAAAAGACGCAAGAGCCGGCGCATCCCGCACGTTCCCGGTCGAGGCGGCGGCCCGCCCGCTCAGGGCGGGGGCGTAAACACCAGGGAGGCGTTGGTGCCGCCAAAACCGAACGAGTTGGACAGCACGTAGCCGACGCTGCGCCGCTTGGCCACTTTGGGCACCAGATCGATGTCGCAGGAGGGCGAGGGGTGGTCGAGGTTGAGGGTCGGCGGCACCATCTGGTCGCGGATCGCCAGGATCGAATAGATCGCCTCGACGCTGCCGGCGGCACCGAGGAGATGGCCGATCGCCGACTTGGTCGAGGACATCGACAGGCGGTAGGCGTGACGGCCAAACAGCCGCTTGACCGCGCCCAACTCGATCTCGTCGCCGAGCGGGGTCGAGGTTCCGTGCGCGTTGATGTAATCGACCGCCTCCGGGGCGATCCGCGCCCGGTTCAGGGCGTTGCGCATCGAGCGGTAGGCGCCGTTGCCGTCCTCGGCCGGTGCGGTCAGGTGAAAGGCGTCGCTCGACATGCCATAGCCGACGACTTCGGCATGGATGCGCACGCCGCGCGCACGGGCGTGCTCCAATTCTTCGAGAACCAGGATGCCGGCGCCCTCGCCCATGACAAACCCGTCCCGATCCTGATCCCACGGTCGCGAGGCGCGCGGCGGGTCGTCGTTGAACGCGGTCGAAAGCGCGCGCGCCGCGGCAAACCCGGCCAGACCCAGCCGGCATATCGCCGCCTCGGTGCCGCCGCACACCATGACATCGGCATCGTCGAGCATGATGATCCGGGCGGCGTCGCCGATCGCATGGGCCCCGGTCGAGCACGCGGTCACCACGGCATGATTCGGCCCCTTGAAGCCGTAGCGGATCGAGACGTGGCCGGAGGCGAGATTGATCAGGTTGGCCGGGATAAAGAACGGCGACAGCCGGCGCACCCCGCGCTCGTGGATGGTCAGCGCTCCCTCGGCGATGCCGGGCAGACCGCCGATGCCGGAGCCGATCATCACCCCGGTGCGCTCGCGGTCCTCTTCGCTCTCGGGCGTCCATCCCGCATCCGCAACGGCCTGGACCGCTGCGGCCAGGGCATAGACGATAAAGCCGTCCATGCGCCGCTGATCCTTCTGCGGCACCCAGTCATCGGGGTTGAACAGCCCCGCCGCCGTGGCGCCGCGCGGCACCTGGGCGGCGATCTTGACCGGCAGATCGGCGATCTCAAAACCCGCGATCGTGCCCACTCCCGAGGCGCCGGCGAGAAGACGCTGCCAGTTCTGCTCCAGGCCGATGCCAAGCGGCGTCACCAGGCCCATCCCGGTGACGACGACGCGTCTCATGTCTCTCTCGCAGTCTTGCGCGCGGCGCCGACCTCAACCGCGCGCGGCTGCCGGGGTCGGGTTGGCGGCCGTCTCAACTATGCGACTCGATAAAGCTGACGGCGTCCTTGACCGTCACGATCTTCTCGGCCGCGTCGTCGGGGATCTCGCAGCCGAATTCCTCCTCAAAGGCCATCACCAGCTCGACCGTGTCCAGGCTGTCGGCGCCCAGATCATCGATAAAGCTGGCGTTTTCGGTCACTTTTGCCTCGTCGACGCCCAGGTGTTCGACGACGATCTTTTTGACTCGCTCGGCGACGTCACTCATCCGTTCCGATCCTTGATGGGTGGGTTGAAACTGGTGCGGTACAGCAGACCAGGCGATACCCGCCAGCGGGTCGCCATCAGGGATGCTCGGGGGCCAAGTCACATAACATGATTCCCCGGCGCTGCCAATTCGGCTGAATGCCCGGTTCCTCGCCTGCGCGGCAGCCCTATAGCATGGCCATGCCCCCATTGACGTGCAAGGTCTGTCCGGTCAGGTAGGCGGCTTCCCGGCTGGCCAGAAAGACGACCGCGGCGGCGATCTCCTCTGGC
>JBOHMF010000362.1:0-4856 GCA_050730055.1 Allostellaceae bacterium | reverse complement strand
TCGGAATCCCGCCGCATCAGCGCGTCAATCGCGCAGGTCAATTCATGGATCGACAGCTTGAACCACAGTTCATGCGACTGGTGCATGATGATGAAGAGCAGTTCGTCGTCGGACCCGGTCATCGTGACCTGCGCCGACAGCAGTTTGCCAAGCTGAAGGTATCGTGCGTAGGTGTGGCTCTCCTTTGTGACAGGAGCGTTGCTCATCGGTGTTTTCTCCCTTGCAGGCCCGGCCTCCACGGCCGAGCATGGGTGAAATGGCCGGCACCGGCAACGCACGGAAGAAAGAAGGGCGATGCGCACCCTGTTGATCGAGCGGCATGGCGGGATCATCGAGATCGTCCTCAACCGGCCGGAGATCCTGAACGCCGCCAACCGCGAGATGCTCACCGAACTGGCCGAGGCAGCCGCAGAGGCGGACGCGGACCGGGCCACCGGGGCCGTCCTGTTGCGCGGCGCCGGCACTCATTTCATGGCGGGAGGCGACATTCGCATGTTTGGCGAGTTGCTGGCGCTGCCTCCCGAGACCCGCCGCCAGACCTTTTATGATCTTGTGGATTCGCTGCACCCGACGATGCTGCGGCTGCGCGCAATGGCAAAGCCGGTCGTCGCCGCGGTGCAGGGCGCGGCCGCGGGGTTTGGGCTGAGCCTGGTCCTGGCCGCCGATCTCGCGCTCGCGGCCGAGGATGCGGTATTTGGCGCCGGCTACATTCATCTCGGCACCAGCCCCGACGGGGCGATGACCGCGACCCTGCCGCGCATTGTCGGATTGAAGCGCGCGGCCGAACTGATGCTCCTCGGCGAACGCTTTGATGCGCACCGCGCTCTGGAGCTCGGCATCGTCAACCGCCTGGTTCCCGCCGAGGCGCTCCTCGGCGAAGCGCGGGGCTGGGCGGCGCGGCTGGCGGCCGGACCGCGCGAGGCCAATGCGCGCACCAAGGCCCTCCTCCACGCCTCTCTTGGCGACGGGTTGGCGGCGCAATTGCAGCGCGAGACCGAGAGCTTTGCCGCCTGTGCCGCGACCGCGGACTTTGCCGAAGGCGTGCGCGCTTTTCTCGGCAAACGTCGCCCGGTATTCGGGCGCGGGTGAAGGTTGGGCGCGCGGCGCGCGACGGCGTGGGATGCGCTGGCGCCGCTCGCCGACGCGGCGCTGTGGCCGCGTCCGCTCGGTTTCTCCTATGGCCGCGCCGCGGCCGAAGCGACCGCCGCCGGTCTGGCGCGCCCGCTCGCCATGGGCCTTCAGCCCACGGGCTTGTCCCGTGGGGGCGCCGTTGCCTTTTCGCTGATCGGAGCGATGGGCCTCGCACCGGACCGGCGTTTTGTCTCGGTCACGGCGCCGGTCGCGGATTTTGCCGCATGGCTCGCCGGTCCCGGCCGCCGTTTTGCGCCGCGCACGGCCGCGCGCCTCTTGGCTCTCTCGGCGCCGCGGCCGCCCTGGGCCGGGTTTGCGCTCGACCGGCCGCTTGTCATGGGCGTTGTCAACGTCACCCCGGACAGCTTTTCGGACGGCGGACGCTGGTTTGACGCGGCGCAGGCGATCGCGCACGGCCGCGCCCTTGCCGAGGCCGGCGCCGACATCCTCGACATCGGCGGCGAGTCGACCCGGCCCGGCGCCGAGCCGGTCTCGCCCGAGGAGGAGATCCGCCGGATCGAGCCGGTCGTGCGCGAACTGGCCGCTTCCGGCGCGATCGTCTCGATCGACACCCGGCGCGCCGCGGTCATGGAGCGCGCGCTCGCCGCTGGCGCGCGCATCTGGAACGACATCTCGGCGCTCGCCGGCGACCCCGACAGCCTCGCCCGCGCCGCCCGCCACCGGGTCCCGGTCGTGCTGATGCACATGCGGAGCGAACCGCGCACGATGCAGCGCGATCCGGTCTACGCTTCGCCGCTCGTCGAGGTGCTGGACGTTCTCGAAGCGCGGATCGCCGCCTGCGCGGGGGCCGGGATTGCGCCGGAACGGCTCGCCATTGACCCCGGCATCGGCTTTGGCAAGCGGGTGCCGCACAATCTCGAACTGATCGCCGGCATCGGTGCCTTTCACGCGCTCGGCTGTCCGGTCGTGCTCGGTGCCTCGCGCAAATCGACGATCGCGCGCGTGAGCCGCGGCGAGCCGGCGGAAGAGCGGCTGCCCGGCTCGCTCGCTCTCGGGCTGTTCGCGCTCGGCCAGGGTGTGCAGATCCTGCGCGTGCACGATGTCGCCGAGACGCGGCAGGCGCTCGCCCTGTGGGCGGCGCTGACCGCAAGCTGACTGTCGTACCGGCAATCAGGGAGCGCGGCTGCGCTCGATGACGGCGCCCACCCCCTCGGCATCGGCATAGATGTCGAGCTTTTCGACCCACGCGCGCACCCGCGCGACCCGCGGATCGGCGAGGCAGGCGGCGCAGACCCGCTCGGCAAAGCCTTCGCACAGGTCGATATGCCCGGACGCGGCGATCTGCCGGATCGCGGTGACGACCCGGTCATAGTTGATGACGCGGCGACGCTCTTCTCCGGGCAGCACGGCCGCTGCGGCGGCCGACCCGGCCAGCAGATCGACGCTGACGCGGACCCGCTGCGTCTTCTCGTGCTCCTCCGGGGTGACGCCGATGCTGCACCACACGACAAGCCCGCGCACGGTGATCGTATAGGCCGGCGCCGCGGTCGGCTCGCTGTTGTTCATCGCGCCGTCCCCTCACCGGCCGCACCTCACTGACCGAGGCGGCCGGGAGGGCAGCGGTCTCTAATATCACGACGGGCAGATCATCCCCAACGCCCGGGGATCCAGCGGCGGCCGTACGGCCCATAAACCCAATGGCCGGGGATCCAATGACGGTAGTACGGCGGGTGATAATAGCGGGGCCCCGCCACCCAGACCCAGCGATAGCCGTTCCAGCGCCACACGACATGGTGGAGCAGCGCGGCGTGCGGCGCCAGGGCCGGCGCCGGATTTGGCGCTCGGGGCAGCGCCAGGGCCGGTGCGGCCGCGCCAAGAACGGCCACGCCGGCGGCAATCGCAACCCCCCGCCGCAACCTTCCAAGACTTGAGGGGATCGCTTTGGTTTCCATTCTATCCGTCCAATGCTCGTTTCAAGCGGATGTGTCCCGACTAGCACCCGCCTCTTTCGCGGTCAACGGATAAGCCTGATGCGCGGCCATATTAAGGCTGAATTCCCGCAGGACGCGGAGCCCCCGCGGGCGATCGCCAAAAGACCTTGATAGGAGGCGCCCTTCTCCCATAAAGCCTGCGCGCCAACACTGACGGCCGGAGGAGAACCCATGCCGCGTCTGCCCGACCCCGCCGATCTCGACGCCCTGCGTGCGTTTGACACGCCGACGATCTGCAACGCGCTCGAACTCGTCGCCCCTGAGCGGCTGGCGACCGGGTTTACCCGCCGGCCGCTCTGCGCCCCGTTTCCCGCGCTCAAGCCCGCCGTCGGCTTTGCCCGCACCGCGCTGATCCGCGCCCGCGAGCCGCACCCGCGCGGGCGCGAGGAGAACACTCGCCTACGCCTCGGCTATTACGAGCACATTGCGGCCGCGCCCTTGCCCAGCATCGCGGTGATCCAGGATATCGATCACCCCGATCTCGGCTTTGGCGCGTTCTGGGGCGAGGTGCAGACCCATATCCACAAGGGGCTTGGCTGCATCGGTGTCATCACCGACGGCTCGGTGCGCGATCTCGACGCGATGGCGCCCGGGTTTCTCGTACTTGCCGGCTCGGTCATGCCCTCGCACGCGCACGTCCATCTTGTCGATTTCGGCGGCACGGTCAGCGTCGCCGGAATGATCGTCTCGCCCAACGATGTGATCCACGCCGACCGGCACGGCGCTGTCGTGATCCCGTCCGAGGCGGTCAGGGAGATCCCGGCCGCCGCCGCCCTGCTCGCCCGCCGCGAGAAGGTCCTGATCGACGCCTCAAAGGAGCGGGGCTTTTCGATCGAGCGGCTGCGCCGCGCCTTCGAGGAGCAGGACGAGATCCACTAGATCTCGACCTGGCCGCCAAGTTCGACCACGCGATTGGGCGGGATGCGATAGAACTCGGTGGCATCGATCCCGATATTGGTCAGGATGATGAACAGGCGGTCGCGCCAGCGCGAGATCAGATTGCGGCGCGACCGCGGGCGGGTCCGCAACCTCTCGCGTCCGATAAAAAACGAGGTTTCGAGCAGGTTGAAGCGGAAATTCTGCACCCGGCACTGCGCCAGAGCGCGCATGACATTGGGCTGATCCATAAAGCCGTAGCGCAACCGGATCGTATAAAACCCCTTGCCGAGTTCGGCGATCTCGAGCCGCCGCTCGTCGGGAACGTGCGGCACGTCCTCGGTCGCCACGTGCATCAGCACGACGCGCTCGTGCAAGGCCTTGTAATGCTTCAGCGCATGCAGCAAGGCGAGGGGAACGACGCCGAGATCGCGGGTCAGAAAGACCGCCGTGCCCGGCACCCGCACCGGCCGGTCCGGGTTGAGGCCTTCGACAAACTGTCCGAGCGGCAGGGCGTCGCGGGCGCGCTGCTCGCCGAGCCGCCGGCGCCCGCGCCACCATGTCCCCATCACCGAGAACACCAGAATGGTCACGATGATCGGAAACCAGCCGCCCTGGACGATCTTCAGCAGGTTGGAACTGAAGAAGGTCAGATCGACAATGCCAAAGACGGCAAAAACCGGCACCGCGAGGGCCAGACTCCAGCCGCGGCTGCGCATGTAAAGAAAGGCGAGGCCCGTCGTGATCACCATCATGCCGCTGACCGCAATGCCATAGGCGGCGCCAAGATTGTCCGAGGTCTGGAACAGGAGGACGAGGATGATGATGGCAACCAGCAGAACGAAATTGGTGCGCGGCACATAGACCTGCCCGATCTCGGTCTGCGAGGTGTGGCGG
>JBOHMF010000361.1:0-4859 GCA_050730055.1 Allostellaceae bacterium | reverse complement strand
GCCCTGGCGCGGGCGAGCGGCGAGCGCGGCGTGCCGCTGTTTGCGGTGGGCGAGGCGAGCGCGGCGGCGGCGCACCGCGCAGGTTTTACCGCGGTCGCAAGCGCCGCCGGCGACGCCGACGATCTCGCGCGGCTCGCTGCGGCGCGGCTCGACCCGCAGGCCGGCCGGCTGGTGCATATCACGGGCAGCGCGGTCGCCGGCGATCTCGCCGGGGTGCTGACCGGACACGGCTTTACCGTCGCGCGCGCCGTGCTCTATGAGGCCCGCCCGGCGACGACGTTGAGCGAAGAGACCCGGCAGGCCCTGTCCCGCGGTCTTGCGGATCTTGCCCTGTTCTTCTCGCCGCGCAGCGCAGCGGTCTTTGTCGATCTCACGGTCGCAGCCGGTCTCGGGCAGGCATGCGCCGGCATCACCGCCGTCTCGATCAGCGCGGCGACCGACCGGGCGCTCGCCGCGCTCGGCTGGTGTGCCCGCCATGTCGCCGACCGGCCAAACCAGGCGGCGCTTCTGGCTGCGCTCGACCGGGCCTGCGAGCCATCCAGTCCGTCCGCAGGCGCGGCATGACCAGCGAACCGGAACTCATGGCTGCCGATCCGGCATCCGCGCCGCAGCCGCCCGACAAACCCGCTTCTGAACGAGCCATCGGGCGCCGCGTCCGCGGGAGAGGAACGGCGGCGTGGCTGATCGCGCTGCTCATCCTGGTCCTCGCCGGGGTGGCGACCGCGCCATTCTGGGCGCCGCCGGTCGTGCCGCTGCTGCCGTGGAGCCGCAACCCGGCAGCCGACCGCACGCAGAAGGCGCTGACGGCAAGGCTCGCCGCGCTCGAACAGCGGGATGCCGCGCTGACGGCGGCGCAAGGTGTCTTGTCGCGCCGCCTCGACGACAGCGCCGCCGGGCTCGCCTCGGTCAAAGCCAGCCTTGCCGATTTCGACCGGCGGACCGCCGCGCTTGCCGCGCAGGCGCATCCCGCGCTTGATCCCGCAACGGTGCAAAAGCTGCGCCAGGAGATCGCCAGCCTCGGCCAGCGGATCAATGCGCTCGCGGCGCAGGCGGCGGCGCGCCCGGCGGGCGATCCCGCGGCGGTAGAGAAGGTGCAACAGAATCTCGCCGGTCTCGACCAGCGCACCGGCGATCTTTCCCATCGGGTCGCCTCGCTCGAAACCCGCATGGCCGCTCCGGCCCGCACCGCAGGCCGTAATGCGGCGCTGCTCGTGGCAGTGCTGCGGATGCGCGAGAAGCTCGACAGGGGACAGCCGTTCACGGACGCCTATGCGGCCTTTACGACGCTTGCCCGGGACCGCCCGCAGCTTCTTGCCGCAGCAAAGCCGCTCGCTCCGTTCGCCGCTCACGGGGTCGCACGCCGCACCGCGCTCGCCGGCGACCTCTCGCACTTCGCGGGCGGAATCGCGACCGCGCGGGCGCCCGCCGCGGCCGACGATTGGAGCGGGCGCGTGCTCGACCAGTTGCGCCGGCTGGTGACGATCCGGCGCATTGGCGGCGACCATCAGGCGCCGCCGGAAGCCGCTGTCGAACGGGCCGAGGCTGCGCTCGCCCGCGGCGATCTTGCCGCCGCGGTGCAGGCGATCGCGGCCTTGTCCGGTCCCTCCGCCGCGGCGGCGCAGCCCTGGCTTGCCAAAGCGCGCCAGCGGCTCGCCGCCGAAACCGCGCTAACCCAGGCGCAGCAGAGGCTGGAGGCCGATATCGCGCAGAGGGCGGCGCCCGCTTCCGCAGCGGCGCAGCCCAAGCCCGAGCCGCATCCGTGATGCGCCGTCTTGCCGCCCTCCTCATCATCGCCTGCCTTATCGCCGCCGCGGTGTTTCTGGCCGATCATCCGGGCCGGGTCGAGATCGTCTGGCACGGCTGGGAGATCGAGACCTCGCTCGGCATCCTGCTCGCCGCCGCCATCGCTGCGACGCTCGCGATCGCCGTCCTCCTGCGGTTCCTGGTCCTGGTGGTCCGCAGCCCGAGGGCGTTGCTGCGGCGCCGGCGCGAGCGTCGGCGCGAGGCCGGCTACCGCGCCTTGACCCAGGGTATGGTCGCGGTCGCCGCTGGTGAGCCGCAAGAGGCGCAGCGTCAGGCGCGCAAGGCCGACCTGCTGCTCGCCGATCCGCCGCTGACCCTGCTGCTCTCGGCCCAGGCGGCGCAACTCGAAGGCGATGAGGACGCGGCCAAGCGCTTTTTTCTGGCGATGCTCGACCGCCGCGCGACCGAGTTTCTCGGTCTGCGCGGTCTGTTGAACCAGGCGTTGCGCGCCGATGATCTCGCCGCGGCACGGCGGCTGGCCGAGCGCGCGCGCGAATTGCATCCGAATACGCCCTGGGTTGTCGAGACCATGTTCGACCTGGACGCTCGCGACGGCCGGTGGGAAGCGGCGCGCGACACCCTCGCGGCGGCCGAGCGGCGCGCTCTGATACCGGCGCCGCGGGCGCGGCATCACCGCGGCGTCCTTCTTTATGAACTGGCGCTCGCCGCCCGCCAGCGTGGCGAGCGGCGGCCGGCAATAAAGCTCATGGCCGAAGCGGAAGCGCTCGTTCCCGATCTTGCCGCGCCGGCTGCAACGGCGGCGCACTGGCTCCTGGAGGAGGGCCGCACCAGCGCCGCGGCGCAGGCGGTCGAGCGCGCCTGGCGTCTGGCGCCGCATCCCGAACTGGCGGAGGTCTGGGACGCGCTCCATGACACCGAGCCGCCGCTCGCGCGCGCCAAAGCGTTCGAACGGCTTGCCGCGGCCAACCCGGAGGCGCGCGAGGGTCATCTTGCAGCCGCCGAGGCGGCGCTTCTGGCGCGGCTGTGGGGCGAGGCGCACCGCCATCTCGACGCGGCGCTGGCGGCGCCGCTGCCGCCCTGCCCCGCTCCGCCGCGCTTTGCCGCCGGCAGGCTGTCGCGCCCGCTGCCCGAGGGGGATGGCGAACCGCCGGCGGGGCCGACACGACGGCTCTGCCTCCTGGTGGCGCGGTTGGCCGAATCCGAGGGAGAGCCGGCACAGATGCGCGCGTGGCTCGATCGTGCCGTGACCGCCCTGCCCGACCCGCGTTACGTCTGCGCCGATTGCGCCGGTGAGAGCTTGATATGGCAGTCGCGGTGCCGCCGCTGCGGCAGCTTTGACGCGCTGTCATGGCGCACCCCGGCACGGTCGAAGCCGGCTGCGCCGTTACCGATCGCGGGCGCGGCCGGTGCGCCGGTGGCGGCGGACAGGGCGTTGGAGGCGGGGGCGGCGGAGGACTCCAACCCGCTTGGCTCGGGCGGCGGAAGCGGGTAGAAGAGACCGTCGCCTCGCCGCCCCGGTAGCTCAGCGGTAGAGCAACCGCTTCGTAAGCGGTAGGTCGTTGGTTCAAATCCGACTCGGGGCACCATATATTTCAGCGGCCGGGTCTTGCGCGTTTGGCGCTCAGGATCGTGAAGCCGGAGATTCCGTGGGCGCTCCGTCGCGGAGGAGCGCTATCTCGGCCTCGGTCAGCCCGTAGAGCCGATTCACCACATGCTCCATTTCGGCTTCCTGGCGGGCGATTTCGACTTCCAGCTCCGACAACCCGGCCTCCAATGCGATGATCTGCTCGACGGCCGCGGGGTTGTCGGCCACCGCCAGCTTGCGCAGAGCATTGGCGAGCTTCTTGCCGTCAGTCTTCTCAGCGATCGCGAAGGTGGTGGCGATGACCTTCCATTGCGCGAGGATGAACGCGCCCTCGGCCGCCGAAACAAAGATCCCGTCGATGACCGGCGCGCCATCGACGGCAAACGACAGCTCATCATCCGTGAATGCCGCCGAGAGCGAGGAACCGGGCCGCAGGCGCGCGGTGATCGTGTCATACCGGGCGGCGAGATCGGCGCGGTAGCGCTGCTTCGCCCATTCCTGCTTTTTCTCGGTGTCGAGGCGCGCCGGCGCGGTTGCGAACCGCTCGTCTTTTGATTTGAGATCGGGAAAAAGCCAGGTTTCGGGCCGGTTGCGCTGGCGCGTCGCGGCAAGCCGGCGCGCGATCCTTGCGAGCGTGTCGCGCCGCGCGGTATGGGCGGCTTGCAGCGCCCTTGCGCCCCTCGCGACGGCCGAGCGCTCCTCGGCCGATGCCGGTGGGATCGGCAGCGGCGCGATGAATCGGCCATCGCAGATCTCGATCCGCCTGTGCGGGAGCCTACCCGGGCAGGCAATCATAGCGATATGTCCCGGCTTGTGTTTCCCCATAACCGCGCGACCCGAATTGGCGCAGTACGGCGCCATCGGACGTGATCAGGAGGCATTCCAGGCGCGCGGGATCGTCGGGCAGCGCGGTCAGATCGCCCCCGTCATCTCGCGGGTCTGGCGCAGCGAGACGCGGATCACCCGCCGCCCGGCGCTGGCGTGCGCCGGGCAATGATCAAGCCGCAGGGCGTTCGGGTTGCCGATCGGCGCCCCACTCGCGGGCGTGCCGCCGTGCCGCCCGTCCCGTTCGCCCTGCGGCTTTGCCGCTCCCGCTCGGGATCGGTCAGAGGCCGGCTTCCGCAGAGATCAGCCGCGCGCCAGCGCATAGACCTGCGTGCCGCCCGGCGGCGGCGGGTGAGCGACCCAACTCTCGCCACCGTCAAGGCTGCTGTAGACCTCACCGCCGTTGGTGGCGCAGGACATCCGGGTCGGCCGATGCTCGTCAAAGGCAAGGGTGAACATCGTGTGCGCCGGGCGCCGCCCGAGCTCGACCCGGCTCCAGGTGTCGCCGCCATCCGAACTCTTCAACAGCACCCCGACATCGCTCTGAAAACCGGCGCCCGCCGCCACCCACAGCTTGCGCGGTGTCCCCGGCACCTCGCGGATCTCGCGGCAATAGATCTGGCCCTTGGGATTGAGCGGCTCCAGCGCGACATGCTGCCAGTGGTCGCCATCGTCGGTGCTGTGA
>JBOHMF010000360.1:0-4894 GCA_050730055.1 Allostellaceae bacterium | reverse complement strand
ACGCCGTCAGTCCTCGCCACAGCCCTCGACATGCGTGACCTCGCGCGGGTCGCGCTCCTCGATCGGGATCAGGGCACCGCTCTCGATCCGCCAGTCGATCGTCTGCGACGGCAGGGCGACATAGAACGGGACGCCGTTGTCGCGCGCCGCCAGCGCCTTCGCATAGGTGCCGATCTTGTTGGCGACATCGCCATTGGTCGCGGTGCGGTCGGTGCCGACGAGGCACAGATCGACAAGACCGCGCTGCATCACATGACCGGCGGCATTATCGACGATAATGGTGTGCGGAACGCCGTGCTGGCCCAACTCCCACGCGGTCAGCCCGGCGCCCTGGTTGCGCGGCCGGGTCTCATCGACCCAGACAAAGAGCGGGATGCCGTCGTCGTGAGCGCGATAGATCGGCGCCAACGCGGTGCCCCAGTCAACGGTGGCGAGCCAGCCGGCGTTGCAATGGGTCAGCACCTTGACGGGTCCATCGCCGCCCTTCTTCCGCCAGGCCTCCGCGATCAGGGAGGCGCCGTGCGCGCCGATCGCGCGGTTGACGGCGACATCGGCATCGGCGATTTCGCCGGCCCGCGCAAATGCGGCAGCGCTCCGGCCGGCGACCGGCAGCGGCAGCAGGGTCTGCCGCATCTCGGCGAGCGCCCAAGCCAGATTGACCGCGGTTGGGCGCGTCGCGGCGAGGACCGCCGCCGCCTGTTCGAGACCGGCATCGGAAGGGTCCGCGGTGGCGGCGAGCGCCATGCCATAGGCCGCCGTCGCGCCGATCAGGGGGGCGCCCCGGACCTGCATCGTGCGGATCGCGCGCGCCGCATCGTCCAGCGTGTGCAGGGCAAGGATGACCAGTTCGTGCGGCAGCCGCGTCTGATCGATGATCTCGACCGCGCGGCCGTCGGCCGTGGGCCAGATCGTCCGCATCGCCCGGCCGGCGACCTTCACGGTCCCGCTCCCGCGCGCAGAACCCGCCCGGCGACCGCATCGAGACGCGCCAGCAGCGCCGGATCGCGCCGCTCGGGCGCGGTGATCAGCGCGGTGTCGAGGGCGTGCTGGCAACCCTCGCGGCAGGGACCCTCATGCCCCGACAGCAGCGGCACGACATGGCGGACCAGCGCCTTCGCTTGTTCCGCATTGGCTTCCAGCACGGCGACGACCTGCGCGACGGTGACGGCATCGTGGGCCGGGTGCCAGCAGTCGTAATCGGTGATCATCGCCACGGTCGCATAGCAGATCTCGGCCTCGCGGGCGAGCTTGGCCTCCGGCATGTTGGTCATGCCGATCACGTCGCAGCCCCACGAGCGGTACAATTCGCTCTCGGCAAGGGTCGAGAATTGCGGCCCTTCCATGACCAGATAGGTGCCGCCGCGCTTCAGCGCCGTGCCGGCGGCGGCGCTCGCCGTCATCAGCGCATCGCCAAGCCGGCCGCACACCGGATGCGCCATCGAGACATGGGCGACGCATCCCGTGCCAAAAAAACTCCTGGCCCGGGCAATGGTGCGATCGACAAACTGATCGATGACGACAAAATCGCCGGGCACCAGATCGGCGCGCAGACTGCCGACTGCCGACAGCGACAGAATGTCGGTGACGCCGACGCGCTTCAGCGCGTCGATGTTGGCGCGGAAATTGATTTCTCCGGGCGGGATGACGTGGCCGCGGCCGTGGCGCGGCAGAAAGACCACCCTTTGCCCGCCGAGCCGGCCAAAGCAGAGTTCGTCCGAGGTCTGTCCGAACGGGCTGTCGATGCGGCGCCACGCGATCTCGTCGATCCCGTCGATCTGATAAAGCCCGCTGCCGCCGATGATGCCGATGACAGGCTCGACCATGAGATCCTCAATGCACCGTCGACCAGATCCTGCGCTTGGCCGCATAGAAGACGATGATGCCGACGATCAGAAACAGCATCACCGAGAAGCCGACATTGTGGCGCGCGTCGAGGTTGGGGTGCGAGGCCCAGGTCAGAAAGGTGACGACATCGTGCGCCATCTGCGGCACCGTCGCCTTGGTGCCGTCGGCAAAGGTGAGTTCGCCGGGGTGGAGCGGCGGCGGCATCTTGATGAAGTGACCGGGGAAATACTCGTTGTAGTAGGTTCCGGGCGGGACCTGGACACCTGCCGGCGGTTTCACAAAGCCGTTGAGGATGCCATAGACGTAGTCGGGGCCACCGGCGCGCGCCTTGACGATCTCCGACAGATCGGGCGGGGCCTTGCCGCCGTGCGCGGCCGCAGCCGCCTCTTCGTTTGGGTACGGATCGACAAAATGGTCGGACGGCAGCGCCGGCCGCTGAAACATCTCACCCTTGGCGTTGGGTCCCGCGGTCACCTGGTATTGCGCGGCGATCGCCTTGATCTCGGCCGGGCTGTAACCGAGCGCCGCGAGGTTCCGATAGTAGAGGTGCGAGAGCGGATGACAGGCCGAGCAGACCTGCTTGTAGACCTGAAACCCGCGCTGCAACGCAGCCGGATCGTAGGTGCCGAAGATCCCGGCAAACGACCATGACGGGTGCGGCAGCGGCGGCGTCTCGTCAGCGATCTGGGCATGAAGGGGGGCGGCGAACGGCCCGGCGAGGACCGCCCACACGAGGGCGGCGAGGAGGGTGGCGGATCTTGTCATGTCAGTGCTTCCCCGCCGACGTCTCGGCCGCAGCGCGCCGCGCCGGTTCCCCAAGCACGGCCGTGCCGATGCTGGCCGGCAGCGGCAGCGGCCGCTCGATCCTGCCGATCAGCGGGAACAGGATCAGCATGTGGACATAGTAATAGATGGTGGCGATATGGCCGATCGTCACCACGATGCCTTCGGGGGGATGAGCGCCGACATAGCCGAGTGCCAGCACGTCGATGACGAGGAGCCAATAAACCCACTTGTAGATCGGGCGAAAGCGGGCGCTCCTGACCGGCGAACTGTCAAGCCAGGGCAGAAAGAACAGGACGATCAGCGCACCAAAGGCACCGATGACGCCAAACAGCTTGTTCGGGATCGAGCGCAGGATCGCGTAGAACGGCAGCAGATACCAATCCGGCACGATCTCGGGCGGCGTCTGCAACGGGTTGGCCGGGATGTAATTGTCCGGAGAGGTCAGCAGGTTTGGCACGTAAAAGACAAAGGCGGCAAAAATCGCGAGGAAGATGGTGAGGCCAAACAGATCCTTGATCGTGTAGTAGGGATGGAAGGGCAGCGAATCCTGCGGCCCCTTCATGTCGATGCCGAGCGGGTTGTTGGAACCGTGGCGGTGCAGGGCGATCAGGTGCAGAAAGACAAAGCCGAGAATGATGAAGGGCAGGAGGTAGTGAAGGGCGAAAAAGCGGTTCAAGGTCGGATTGCCGACCGCAAACCCGCCCCACAGCCAGGTGACGATCGGGTGCCCGATCACCGGGAACGCCCCGAACAGGTTGGTGATGACGGTGGCCGCCCAATAGCTCATCTGCCCCCAGGGCAGGACATAGCCCATGAAGGCGGTGGCGATCATCAGGATCAGGATGATGACGCCGATGATCCACAACAGTTCGCGCGGATACTTGTAGGAACCGTAATAGAGACTGCGGAACAGGTGGATATAGACGATCGCGAAGAACATCGACGCGCCGTCCATATGGATGTAGCGGATCAGCCAGCCCCAGTTGACGTCGCGCATGATGCGCTCGACCGAATCGAAGGCGAGCTTTGAATTGGGCGCATAGTTCATCGCGAGAAAGACGCCGGTCGCGATCATGATGACCAGCGTGATCCCGGCAAGCGAGCCGAAATTCCACCAGTAGCTGAGATTGCGCGGGGTCGGATAATCGTAGAGCTCGTGCCGCAGCATCGCCACAAAGGGCAGCCGGTAATCGATCCAGCCGATGATCCCGCCTCTTGCGGGGGCGCGTTCGTCGTGGGCCATCGCGCTCTCCCTAGCCGCGGCGGATCGTTGGCGCGCGCGGTGCAACCGGCAGCGCCGGAGCGTGGTCCGCGAAAAGGTGCGGGCGGGCCGGATCGGCCATGCGAATGTCCCCTTGCGTTGGTGCCGATGATCCGGCGCCGGCCGGAGGCTATACTGCTGAAAACCTTGAACTATGCGACAGACTGCCGCAGAATTCGCCGACCCGGCGACCGGTGTCGGGTTCCCCCTATACTGCAATCCGAAGCGGCGCGGAACCCATCCGCGTGCGGCTCGCCATTATCTTCTTCGTGCCGCACGGGATTTGCCTTCCGCACCGGGAACTCGGGCGCCGCCAGCGGCGGTGACGCGGCGCTGGGTTTCGCCGTAAAACCGGAAAACCGCCATCGCCGGGTCGGAGCCTTTGATGATCCCGCGCTTTTTCACACTGTGCGCTGTGCTGCTCGCTGCCGCTGGTTCCGCGGCGGCGCAACCGCCCCCGCCGGCCGGGCCCGCACCGCCATCCGCCCCCCAGCCCGCGAATGCCCGCTTCTTTTGCGGGCAGAGCGTCACCGTCACGCTGGCTCCGCGGACGCAGGTGCCCCGCGCCTACCGGCGGTTTCTCGGGGTATGGTCCGACGCCGCCTGGGGCCCCGACGCCTGCGCCGCGCTCGTTGTCGAGAGCATCAACCGGACCGGCACCGCAAAAATCCTCTATGTCTACGGGCCGCTCGATCCGAGTGTGCCGCGGCCGGGCGGCGTCTTGCGCGGCACCGGCATCATCCGCGGCGGCGCGCTGCGCTTTCAGAATTCCGACGGCACCCAGTTCGCCTTCCGCCCCGAGATCGCCGATCTCGCCGGGCACATGACGACACCGCACGGCGACAGCTTCACCGCCACCTTCAAGAGGTCCTTTTGAGGAGCGGCAAGTTGACGCTGCCGGCTGGCGTTCCTAGATTCCGCCCGCACTGAGAGGCGGTTGCCGCGGCTCGGTCCGCCCGCGATCGGACCGCTGGGCGGCGGCCCGCCCCTCGCCGGAAGGGG
>JBOHMF010000359.1:0-4898 GCA_050730055.1 Allostellaceae bacterium | reverse complement strand
CGGCGACAGGGCGCGGAAACCGGGCCGGGCGCGCCCGGCAGTGGATCTACCGCCATTCCCTGGTGGTGCGGGTATGCCATTGGATCAATGTCGTCTGCATGACCATCCTGCTGATGAGCGGGTTGCAGATTTTCAACGCCCATCCCGCGCTCTACTGGGGAAACCAGTCCGACTTTTCCGCCCCGCTGATGGAACTCGGCGCCGCAGAGAGCGGCGGCCGGCTAATCGGCGTGACCACGATCTTCAGGCGTTCCTTCGATACGACCGGGATATTGGGAGCCTCGATCGGCCCCGACGGCCAGATGGAGGCGCGCGGCTTTCCCTCCTGGGCGACATTGCCAAGCGGGCAGTGGCTGGCGATGGGCCGGTTGTGGCACTTCTTCTTCGCCTGGATCTTCGTGATCAACGGCGCGCTCTATCTGCTCTATGGTCTGATCAGCGGGCATATCCGCCGCGGTTTCGTCCCCTCGCTCGCGGCGCTGCGGCGGATCGGGCGCACCGCTTTCGACCATCTGCGCCTGCGCTTTCCCGAGGGAGAGGAGGCGAAGCGGTACAATGTCCTGCAACAGATCACCTATCTCGTCGTCATCTTTGTTCTCGTTCCGGTGCTGATCCTGGCCGGACTGGCCATGTCGCCGCGGCTCGACGCCGGCTTTCCGTGGCTGCCGGCGGTGTTCGGCGGCCGGCAGTCGGCGCGCACGGTTCACTTCATCTGCGCCTTTTCGCTGCTGGGGTTCGTGGTCATCCATCTGATCATGGGCGCCGTCTCGGGCGTATGGAACAATCTGCGCTCGATGGTGACCGGGTGGTACGCCATCGCCGATGCGGAGGACGGGCGTGAAGAGTGATCCCCTCGACCGCCGCCGGCTGCTGACCCGGCTGGCGAGCGGAGCGGCGCTGCTGCTCAGCGGCTGCGACAGGCTGTCGAACACAACGTGGTTCCCGCGCCTGCTCGACCGCGCCACGACGGTCAACCAGACCGTGCAGCAGGCGCTCGTCGGTCAGGCCTTGGCTCCCGAATTCCCCGCCGCGGACATCTCCAAGTATCCCCGTAGCAACGGCACCCACGACCCGCAAAATCCCGTCTATCAGGCGCTGGCGAAGAACGATTTTGTCGATTGGCGTCTCGATGTGAATGGGCTGGTCGAGAAGCCGATGCGCCTGTCGCTCGCCGACGTTCGCGCGCTGCCCGCGCGCACCCAGATCACCCGGCACGATTGCGTCGAGGGATGGAGCTACATCGGCAAATGGACCGGCGCACGCCTCGGCGCCCTGCTCGACCAGGCGCGGCCGCGCCCCGAGGCGCGCTATGTCATGTTCTTCTGCGCCGACCCGATGCAGCAGACCCTGGACGGCGTGGTCAAGTATTACGAAAGCCTCGATCTCGCCGAGGCCTACCACCCCCAGACCATCCTTGCCTACGATATGGACGACGCGCCCTTGCCGATCCCCTACGGTGCGCCATTGCGCCTGCGCATCGAGCGCCAGCTCGGCTATAAGATGGCGAAGTACCTGATGCGGATCGAACTGGTCCGCAGCTTCGCCCATATCGGCGGCGGACACGGCGGCTACTGGGAAGACCTGGGCTACGAGTGGTACGCGGGGATCTGAGCACTTTTAGCGTTTCGCTCTTATTGGCGGCCGGGCCTGCAATCACCGGTGATTGCAAGCCCGGCGGCATGAATGGCGGGATGGAGAGCGCGAGATCGATCCGGCGCTTGCGCATCTCGATCTCGAGGGTCGCCGAGTTGAGCGGACGGACCGCGAGACGCAGCTTCGGCGCCTCTGCCTTCAAGCGTGAGAGGAGGGGCGGCAGCATCACGGCGATGGCATAGTCCGATGCCGCCACCGAGACGACGCCGTCGAAGATCCGGGGATCGAAGGTCGGCGTTTCGACCAGCGATCTGAGGCCAGCCAGTGCCGCGAGCACTTGGGGATGGAGCGCTTCGGCCTGCGGCGTCGGCACGATGCCCGTCCCGTTTCGCACGAACAGGGGATCGCCGAACAGGGCGCGCAGGCGCGCCAATTGCCCGCTCAGTCCCTGCTGCGTGAGGCCGAGCCGCAGCGCCGCGCGGGTGACGCTGCGTTCGATGATCAGGACCTCAAACGCCAGCAAGAGCTTGACATCGAGCGAGAGGATATCGCGCTGCACGATGGCATCCATAAAAACTATCCATAGTAGCGATATTGAGCCTTCCGCCGACCTCATGCGTCAAGCGATGTTATCGCGCCAGGTGAGGACGCTGTCCGCCCCGGAGGGGCGTCCGGCAGGCGGCCTCCAACATCGTGTTGCGCGGTGGTCTCCACAGAGATTATCTGTTGGAGCGATATTGCGCACCCTGCTAACCTTCCATGTCGGGTCGCGCCGAAAAGCGATGGGAGCAGAACAGGAGACCGCGCCAGCGAAGAGCGCACGAGGAAGCGCGGCGCCATTGCGCAGAGCGAGCGAGGAGGCATCTCATGGAAGTCTACGCCGACCCCATCACCGTGAATTGTCGCAAGGTTCTCGCCGGATTGCAGCTCATGGGCGTCGATTACACGCTCAGCAAGATCGACTATTTTCAGGGCGAGCAGAAATCCCCGGCCTATGTCGCCATCAATCCCAATGCCGCGCTGCCGGCCCTGCGCGACGACGGCATGACCCTGTGGGAGTCGAACGCCATTCTGCAATATGCCGCCGACAAGCACGGCAAGTCGGCATTCTATCCGACCGAGGCCAAGCGCCGCGCCGACATCAATCGCTGGCTGCTCTGGGAGTGCGCCACCTGGTTCCCGAGCTGCTACGTCTTCCTGGTCGAGAACTGCGTCAAGCCGCTGCTGGGCGAGAAGACCGATCCTGCCGTCCTCGACAAGGAGACGCCCCATTTTCACAAGCTTGCCAGCATCCTCGACGGACGCCTGTCGCAAGGCGGATGGCTGTGCGGGGACGGACCGACCATCGCCGATATCGCGGTGGCCGCGCCCATGCACCTCTACGAATGGCAACGATTGCCGCTCGGCCAGCACGCGCCTCTGAAGCGCTGGATGACCGAGAAGGTCGAGGGTCTGCCCTGCTGGAGGAATACGATGGTCTATGAGGGCTTCACTCTCCAGAAAAAGGTGGGTTGACGCCGGAGGAGGCCATGAGCAATCCCAGCAGCGTTCGGGCGACGTTCAACTACACCCGCGACACGGGCGCGATGCCCGAGATCTATTTCTACGAGCCGCCCGCCGGCACGCGCACACACGAGCCGGGCGACGACCCGCACGAGATGTCCGTGACGGATGGCTGGAGCCGGGCGCAAACGTTCTCGCTCGACCGCGAAGGTTTCGCCTTGCGCGAGTTCCTTTCGCCCTTTGACCGGTGGGATGACAACGACGCGATCCGGCGTGACTTCTACGCCGACGTCATCGCCTTTATGACGAAGGAAGTGGGCGCGCGGCGCGTGATCGTGTTCGATCACACGATCCGCGCCCCCAGAAACCGGAACCAGCAGACCGCCGAGACCACCACGACGCAGCGTGCCCCGGTGATGCTGGTGCATTGCGACTACACGCCGAACTCGGGGCCGCTGCGCGTGCGCCAGCTCCTGCCTGGAGAGGCCGAAAGCCTGCTGTCGCGCCGGGTGGCCTTCTACAATCTGTGGAAGCCGCTGCGCCGTCGCGTCGATGAAAAACCCCTGGCGATCTGCGATGCCCGGTCTTCCGGCGAGACGGATTTCGTGACCATGGCGCTGCGCTATCGCGAGCGCGACGGCGAAATCTTTGTGATGCGCCATTCGCCCAGGCATGCCTGGTGGTATTTCCCGCACATGACGCCGGACCATGCCATCCTTCTCAAGACCTACGATTCGGAAACCGACGGTCGGGCCCGCTTTGTCGGGCACAGTGCCTTCGAGGACCCGACCTCGCCGCCCGATGCCCCTTCCCGCGAGAGCATCGAGCTGCGCACGGCGGCGTTCTTCTGACGCGCCATCGTGACCGCCGCGGGGGACGTTTTCGGGCTTCGGGGGAAAGTCGCGCTCGTCACCGGCGCCAACAGCGGTCTCGGGCGGGCCATCGCGCTGGCACTGCGCGACGCCGGCGCTCGCGTGGCTATCGGCGGACGGCGGCGCGCCAGAAACGAAGCGGTGATGGCGGAACTCGGTGAGCCGCACCTCGCCTTCGATCTCGACGTCACCGACGAGGCCTCGGTCGAGCGCGCCGTTGCGCTGACCGCAGAACGACACGGCAGGCTCGACATCCTGGTCAACAATGCCGGCATCGGCCAACGGGCATCGGTGCTGGAGCTTGATCTTGCAACATGGCGGAAGGTCATCGACATCAACCTCACCGGCGCGTTCCTGTGCACCAAGCACGCCGCCCGCCGGATGCGCGCGCAAGGCGCTGGCAAGATCATCAACATCGCCTCCATCTACGGTCTCACCGCGCCGAGCAAGGGGTTGCAGGTCGCCTATACCGCGGCAAAGCACGGGCTGATCGGCCTGACCAAGGTCAACGCGGTCGAGCTGATGCCGTTGGGCATCCAGGTCAATGCCATCGCGCCAGGCTGGTTCTTCTCCGAGATGACCGAAGAACTGCGCGGCACGCCCTTCGAGCAGTCCGCGCGCCGCCGCACGCCCGCCGGTCGTTGGGGCGAAGGGGCTGATCTGGTCGGCACATGTCTCTATCTGGCCTCGGGCGCAGCGGATTTTGTTTCCGGAGCGGTCATCCCGGTCGATGGCGGATATTTCGCGAGCGATGGGCTCGAGCGTTAATCGGGCGGCTGTGGCGCAGCCTGAAATACGAGTGCGTCTATCTGCACGCTTTTGAGACCGGACGGAGCTGCGCGCCGGGTTGTCACGCGGGATCGGCTACTGCAATGCCCGGCGGCCCCATTCGACCCTGGCCGGGCGCACACCCGATGAGGCATACGGGAC
>JBOHMF010000358.1:0-4910 GCA_050730055.1 Allostellaceae bacterium | reverse complement strand
CCGCTGCTCCGACCGCTGCGCCGACCGCTGCGCCGAAGGTAAGAAGGCGCGCCCCGTCCGGCAAGCAAAAAACGCGCCCCGTTAGGGTTCCCGCGCAGAGCCGATCAGGGTTCCTCCTCCTCGACGTTCTCGATGACCTCGGCCATGTCGTCCTCGTCCTCGCCGAGTTCGGAGGTGTCTTCGAGAACCTCCTCGTCCTCTTCCTCGCTTTCGGCGAGCGGAACAGCTTCCTCCTCCTCGTCCTCGGCCAGTTCGCCCTCCTCGGTCTCGACCTCGGTGTCGAGCTCGTTGGCGCCGACCGGCTCGGCCTCCTTCTCGACCGGAGCCGGGCGCGCGCGGCGCGCGCGCAGAAACGCCTCGGGGTCATAAGGCGTGCCGCATTTCGGGCAGACCACCGGCTCGCGCAACAGGTCGTAATACCGGGTGTTGCAGGCGGGGCAGATGTGCTTCATGCCCCATTCGGGTTTGGCCACGATTCGCTCCTTGCTCGCTTCCCCTGGGATCGTGTCCCGCGGGCCCTCTCGGCGCGCGATTGCCACAAGCGCGCCCCTCTGTCAAAAGCAATCGCGTGCGCAGAATGGAGCGCAGATATGGGCGGGCGGCGGTCTGCGTCAACCGCTCCGCCCTAGCGAGAGAGTCTTGCCGCGATGTCGAGTCCACCCGCAGCCGCTACCCCGCTCGCCGCTTCCCGGTCCGCCCGGCCGCTCACTGGCCAAATCCGGATTCCCGGCGACAAGTCGATCTCGCACCGCGCGCTGATGCTGGCGGCGCTGGCGGTCGGACGCACCGAGATCACGGGATTGCTCGAAGGCGAGGACGTGCTCGCCACCGCCCGCGCGGTTGCCGCGCTGGGGGCGCACACGGAGCGCCGCGGCTCCGGCCGATGGGCGGTCGAGGGTGTCGGCATTGGCGGTCTCGGCGAACCCGAGGATGTGCTCGATCTCGGCAATTCGGGAACTTCGGTGCGCCTTCTCCTCGGCATCCTAGCGACGCACCCGTTCGCCGCCTTTGTCACCGGCGATGCCTCGCTGCGGCGCCGGCCGATGAACCGGGTCATCGCGCCCCTCAGCCGGTTTGGCGCGCAGTTTGTCGCGCGCGAAGGCGGCCGCCTGCCGCTCGCCGTCACCGGCGCCGCGGCGCCGCTGCCGACCACCTACCGCCTGCCGGTGCCCTCGGCCCAGGTCAAATCCGCCGTGCTGCTGGCCGGCCTCAACACGCCGGGTGAGACCACCGTGATCGAGCCGCAGCCGACGCGCGACCACACCGAGCGCATGCTGCGCCATTTTGGCGCCGCGGTCGTCGTCGCGCCGGCCGAAGAAGGGGGCAAAAGGATCACCGTCACCGGCTTCCCGGAACTCGTGCCGGCGCCGATCGCGGTGCCGGGCGATCCGTCCTCGGCGGCCTTTCCGCTTGTCGCCGCGCTGATTGTGCCGGGGTCGGAGGTGACGATCGAGGGGGTCGGGGTCAACCCGCTGCGCGCCGGCCTCCTCGACTGTCTCGCCGAGATGGGCGCCGACATCGCCTTTCTCAACGAGCGCGAGGAGGGCGGCGAGCCGGTCGCCGATCTCCGGGTTCGTGCCAGCGATCTCTACGGCGCCGACATTCCGGCCGAGCGAGCGCCGCGAATGATCGACGAGTACCCGATCCTCGCCATGGCCGCCGCCTGTGCTCGCGGCCGCACGGTGATGCGGGGCCTCGCCGAATTGCGCGTCAAGGAAAGCGATCGGCTGACAGCGATCGCGACCGGGCTTGCCGCCTGCGGTGCCCGCGTCGCTGTCGCGGGCGACGATCTGATCGTCGAAGGCGACGGCCGCCCACCCGCGGGCGGCGCCAGAATCGCAACGCAACTTGATCATCGCATCGCGATGGCGTTTCTGATGCTCGGCTTGGCCGCGCGCGACCCGGTGGCGATCGACGACGCGGCGCCGATCGCCACCAGCTTTCCCGATTTTGTGCCGCTGATGAACCGCCTCGGCGCGGTGTTCGGCGAGGGGGAACAACCGCGTGCCTGCGGTTGACCCGTAATTTTTTTTCTTCATGATAAGCGAGCGCAACCGAGGGAGGCGGATATGCCAAAATGGCAGCTCACCGGCGATTATTTCGAGAACTGCAACTGTGCGGTTGTGTGCCCGTGCCTGGCCTCGGCCGCGCCGCCGCTGACGGTGCGTCCGAGCGAGGGCGTGTGCAATGTTGCGCTTGTCTTTCATATCGACACGGGAGATTACGACGGCGTGGCGCTGGACGGGTTCAATGTCGTGCTGGCGGGCCATACGCCGGGTCCGATGGCGGAGGGCAACTGGGCGGTTGCCGCCTATATCGACGAGCGCGCCGACGAGCGGCAGACTGCGGCGCTTGCCGCCATCTTCACTGGTGCCGGGGGCGGGCCGATGGCGATCTTTGCCCCGCTCGTCGTAACCCATCTCGGGGTCAAGAAGGTGCCGATCCGGTACGCCGTCCGGGGCAAAGCCCGTTCGGCAGAGATCCCCGGCATCATGCAGATGGCGGTCGAACCGCTGCCGACCCTGCATCCGAGCGGCGAAACCTGGGCGGCGCTCGGTCATCCCGTCGCCCCCGACAGGCTCGCGCTCGCTGTCGGCGCCAGCGGCAGTACCTTTGCCGATTACGGGATGCGCTGGGATAATTCCGGCAAGAACGGCCATTATGCACCGATCCGCTGGTCGAATTAGCGGCTGCGGCGGGGCGGCGGCCGCGTGAAGCCCTTTGTCGTCGCCATCGACGGCCCGGCGGCCTCGGGCAAAGGGACGCTGGCGCGCCGCCTCGCCGAACGATTTGCCTTCGCCCATCTCGACACCGGGCGGCTCTATCGCGCGGCGGCACTTCTCGTTTTGGAGGCCAAGCTCAATCCCGCCGATCCGCGGGCGGCCGCAGCGGCGGCGCGGCGGGTCGCGGCGACCGCCCTCGCCGATCCGCGCCTTGCCGAGGAGAGGGTGGCGGAGGCCGCTTCGGTGGTCGCGGTGATCCCCGAAGTGCGCGCCGCGCTCCTCGCGTTCCAGCGGGATTTTGCCGCCGCCCCGCCCGCTTTGGCTCCCGCGGCGCCGGCCAAAGGGGCGGTGCTCGACGGCCGCGATATCGGCTCGCGCGTCTGCCCGAGCGCCGCCGTCAAGTTTTTTGTCACTGCAAGCCTCGAGGTGCGGGCCCGCCGCCGGGTCGAGGAGTTGCGGCGGCGCGGCGCGCCGGCTATATACCAGACCGTCCTGCGGGACCTCCAGGAGCGCGACGCGCGCGACAGTTCGCGCCGGAGCGCGCCGCTTGTGGCGGCGCCCGACGCGATCGTGATCGACACGACCGCCCTCGACGCCGATGCGGTGTTCGCGATCGCCGTCGAATGGGTCGCCCGCGCGCTCGCCCTGCCGCTCTGAGGGTGCAGGACCCGGTCGGTGCGGTCGCCGCGGCGACCGCGTGCTTCGCGCAAGATCCCGGCGGAGCCGCTCCAGGCAATTCTCGGGATCCCAGCCCCGCGCGACGGGTCGCGCGGGGACCCCAATGAGGAGAGGGAATGGCACTCGCATCGCAACTCGCCGAGGCCCCCGAGAAGGAAAGCTTTGCCGCCCTTCTCGAACAGTCGCTGGGCACCGCCGACGGTCTCGAAGGCACTGTCGTCAAGGGCCGCATCATCGCCGTCGAAAACGACATGGCCTTGATCGATGTCGGCCTCAAATCCGAGGGCCGCGTCCCGTTGAAGGAATTCGCCGCCGGCGGCGCCGAGTCGGATTTGCATGTCGGTGATACGGTCGAGGTCTATCTCGAACGCATGGAGGACAAGAACGGCGAGGCCCAACTGTCGCGCGAAAAGGCGCGCCGCGAAGAAGCCTGGACCCTTCTCGAAAAAAGCTTTCAGGCCAACGAGCGGGTGAGCGGGGTGATCTTTGGCCGGGTCAAGGGCGGGTTCACCGTCGATCTCAACGGTGCGGTCGCCTTTCTGCCGGGCAGCCAGGTCGATATCCGCCCGGTGCGCGACATCACCCCGCTGCTCGGCTCGCCGCAGCCCTTTCAGATCCTCAAGATGGACCGCTCGCGCGGCAACATCGTCGTCTCGCGCCGCGCCGTCCTCGAAGAGAGCCGTGCCGAGCAGCGCTCGGAACTGGTCGCCAGCCTCAAGGAAGGACAGATCCTCACGGGCGTCGTCAAGAACATCACCGACTACGGCGCCTTTGTCGATCTCGGCGGGGTCGATGGCCTCCTGCACGTCACCGACATCGCCTGGCGCCGCATCAATCACCCCTCCGAGGCGCTGCACATTGGCCAGACCGTCAAGGTCCAGGTCATCCGCTTCAATCCCGAGACCCAGCGCATCTCGCTCGGCATGAAGCAGCTCGAAGCCGACCCGTGGGAGGGCGTTGAACTCAAATACCCGGCCGGCGCCAAGTTTAAGGGCCGCGTGACCAACATCACCGATTACGGCGCCTTTGTCGAACTGGAACCCGGGGTCGAGGGTCTCGTCCATGTCTCCGAGATGAGTTGGACCAAGAAGAACGTGCACCCCGGCAAGATCGTCTCGACCAGCCAGGAGGTCGAGGTCATGGTGCTCGACGTCGATCCGCAAAAGCGCCGCATCAGCCTCGGCCTCAAGCAGACCCTGGCCAACCCGTGGGATGCCTTTCTCGAAGAGCACCCGGTCGGCAGCGAACTCGAAGGCGAAGTTCGCAACATCACCGAATTTGGCCTGTTTGTCGGTCTGCCCGGCGATATCGACGGCATGGTCCACCTGTCCGACATCGACTGGAACCGCTCCGGTGAGGACGCCGTCGGCGACTACCGCAAGGGCCAGGAGGTGCGCGTCAAGGTGCTCGATGTCGATGTCGAAAAGGAGCGCATCAGCCTCGGCATCAAGCAGCTGGCGGCCGATCCGTTTGAGGCGGGGATGGCCAAGCTCAGAAAGGGCGAGGTCG
>JBOHMF010000357.1:0-4923 GCA_050730055.1 Allostellaceae bacterium | reverse complement strand
GCGCGGTCATCGCCTCCATCGCGCCGCTGCGCCGCGCGCCGGTCAGCACCTGGATGCGGATGTCCTCGTGGTTGCCGGCGTAGTTGCGCTCGTAGAGCTGGTGCCGGCCGCCGAACTCGCTGCCGATCGCGTCCCACAGGAGCTTCATGGTCTTGATGCGCTCCTTGTAGCCGATGCCGTAGGAGCCGCGGACATAGCGTTCGAGATAGGGGTCGATCGCCGGGTTTCTGAAGTCGCGCACCGAGGAGGGCAGGTAGATGAGCGCCGAGGCGACGATCTTGTCGATGATCTCCTTGATCCGCGCATAAGCGTCCGGGGCAAAGACGCGATAGGCCATCGCCGGCTGCAGATTTGGCAGGAGCGCGTCGCCGACCCAGGGCTGCGGGGTCGCCGCCATGCAGTCGGACAGGGACCAGAACAGGTGGCGCCAGGCGATGATCTCGCCCAACAGCGCTTGGTTGCCGCGGAACTCGTCGCCGCCGGTCACCCGGAGCGCCTTGGCCACCAGCCCGGCAAGGAAATCGAGCTTGACAGCAAAGCGCGTGCACCCCTGAAAGCAGAACCCGTTGAGAAAACCCGAGCGTGGATAGAACGAGAGAATCTTTTCCGGATCGCGGTGGACGAGGATGTTCTCCCAGGGGATCAGGACGTTGTCGAGGACAAAGATCGCATCATTCTCGTCAAAGCGCGAGGAGAGCGGGTAATCAAAGGGCGAGCCGAGCTTGTGCGCGATCTCCTCATAGGAGTTGCGGCAGATCAACTTAACGCCG
The DNA here is from genome assembly GCA_050730055.1 of Allostellaceae bacterium. Classification (GTDB taxonomy): domain Bacteria; phylum Pseudomonadota; class Alphaproteobacteria; order ATCC43930; family CGMCC-115725; genus AP-15. Next base: position 4,153 of record JBOHMF010000357.1, on the reverse strand, counting down.
GGCGCTTCCATCGGCAGGATGAACATGATCGCGAGATCGGGGTCGCCGGTCGCGGTGGCGGCGTTCTGGCCGAGAAAATTGTAGTGGGTCAGCGCCGCCGAGGTGGCCACCACCTTGGCGCCGGAGACGACGACGCCGGCGTCGGTCTCGCGCTGGATCGTGACATAGACATCCTTGACCTCGCTGGTCGGGCGGCCGCGATCGACCGGCGGGTTGACGATCGCGTGGTTCATAAACAGCACGTTGTCCTGGGCGCGGCGATACCAGTCGCGCGCGTTGTCGGCGAACCGACCGTAATACTCGGCATTGGCGCCGAGCGTGTTCATCAGCGAAGCCTTGTAGTCGGGCGTGCGCCCCATCCAGCCATAGGTGAGCCGCGCCCATTCGGCGATCGCGCGCTGCTGCGCCTTCAACTCTTCCGGCGAGCGGGCGACGCGGAAATAGCGGTGGGTATAACCGCCCGAGCCGGTATCGGTCGGGCAGGTCAGGACTGCGCGCCGCTCGGGATCGTGCAGCGCATCGTAAAGCCGGGCCAGCGAGCGCACCGCGTTGCGAAAGGCGGGGTGGGTCGTGACATCCCGGACGCGCTCGCCGTCGATGTAGACTTCCCGGCCGTCCTTCAGGCTCTCGATGTATTCGGCCCCGGTGAAGGGGCGGGCCTTGCCGCCGATGTGCTGCTCGGGTGTCATGGTTTCTCCCGCAGAAATGCGCGCTGCCGCCGCGTGATCGTTGCCCTCTTCCCAGGGGCAGATGTCCTCCGGGCGCAGGCCGAGGGCGGCCGCGATGCGTCCCGCCCGGCCGCGCGGAACCTTCCCGGTCCGCCGCCACGAGGCGCTGATTGTCGAGTGATCGACCCCGGCGATCTCGGCCAGTCGGCCGACACCTCCGGCCCGAGCGATGATCTCGTCGAGTTTCATCGGGAGACGTTGCCATACGCAACGTTGCTTGCATAGCCCGTTTTCAAAGTTGCTGAACGCAACCACGGAGAACGCAGGATGGGTTGAGCGGAGCGAAACCCATCATTTCGGGTCAAAGCGGTGTCCGCGGGCTTAGCACCGACGGACCGTCGCCAGCATAACCCGCGGATCGCGTTGCTCAACCCGCCCTGCGGATCAAGCGGCTATTCCGCCGCCAGGAGCGGGGCCAGCGGACCCTCGCTCTGGTGCAAGGCGGAATAGGCTCCCTCCTCGACGATCCGCCCCTGATCCATCACCAGAACCCGGTCAAAACCCGCGGCGAGGCGGGCCCGCGGCAGACTGGCAAAGAGGCTGAGACCGGGACGCTCCCTCTTGATGCGGTCGAGGATCGCCGCCTCGGTGGCGGCGTCGAGAACCGCGGTCGCGTCGTTGAAGGCGATCAGATCGGGCTGCTTCAGGAGGGCGCGCGCGATCGCGAGCTTTTGGCGCTGCGCCGGCGCGAGGCGGGCGCCGCCGGTCCCGACCGGGTAATCGAGGCCAAGCGCCACGACCCTGCGGTGCAAGCCGACCTCATCGAGAACCTCGGCGGTCGCCTCCTGGACCAGCTCGCGCGCCCCCGCCTCACCCGGTACGATCGTGCCAAACAGCACGTTGTCCTGCACCGGGGCGGCGCTGTTGTAGCGTTCGGGATCAAAGAATTCGACCGCGCCCTTAAGGTCTTCCGGCAGGTCGAGGGCAAAGGTGCGCCGCGCCCGCAGCACGCGCTGCTGCAGCTCCTCGTCGATGAGGCCGAGCCGGTCGCGCGCCGCCACCAGCTTCATCGCCACCGACAGGAGCCGCTCGCGCTCGGAAGGCGCCAGGGCCGCCATGCCGGCCGTGTCGATATGGCCGAGGATGCGCTCAAAGAGCGGCAGGTCCGCAGCCCCGATAAAGCTGAACTCCTCAAAGAATTCGTGCTCGGGGCGGAACTGCGCGAACAGTTCGACCATGGTGCGCGCCACCTCGGCGCCGGCGTCGATGAGGAGCGGGGTCAGCCCCTCGCGGTCGAGCACGCTCTGGACATAGGCGTTGCCGGGCAGATCCTCCTCGTCAAAGATCGGTCCGATCGGCGTCCCAAACAGCAGGTTGTCGGCGATCGGCGAATTGGCGTGGTAGCGCTCGGGGTCAAAGCGTTCGACCAGCCTGACAAGACCGCGCGCGGCGAGCAGTTCGCTGAGGCGCCGACGCGCCGCGACGACGCTTTTCGCCGCCTCGGGTTCGCGCGCGGGATCGAGCCGGCCGCGCAAGCCGAAGAGATAGATGTCCCGGTCGAGATCGACAAGCCGGAGCACCGCAGCCATCCGCGCTTCGAGTTCGGCCGCGTCGGCAGCGCCGGCTTGCCGATAATCGATCCAATCGGCGGTCGGGTCCCAATCGCGGTTGCCGGCAAGGCGCGCCTCCGCGGCGGCGCGGGCACGGCGCGCCATCCCCTCGGCCCCCGCCGCGGCCGGGCGCAGCGGGCGATGGCGCAGCCCGAGGAGCAGGTTGTCGCGCACGCTGGTTGAGAACAGATAAGTCGCCGGGCCGACATAGCCGATCCGGTGGCCGGTGAGGGCAAAGGGCAGGGCGCTCAGGTCCCGGCCGCCGATGCTGAGACGGCCGCTCGCCGGTGCCGCCAGCCGGGCCAGAAGCTGCGGCAGGAGACCCTTGCCGCTGTTGAGTTGGCCAACGACCGCGACATGAGTGCCGAGCGGGAAGGTGAAGCTGACCCCGTCAAGTTCGGGAAAGCCGTCGCCGTCGAGAACCTCGATCGCGGCGGCGGCAACCTCGCCCGTGAGCGGCTCGATCTCCTCCGGCTGTTCAAGCAGCAGCGTCTTGTCGATCAGATCGCGCACCTGGAACTGCTCGATCACCTGCTCGTACTTGATCCCGACATCCTGCTGATTCTGATAATAGTCGAGCAGTTCCTTCCACGGCGAGGCCAGGTGCTCGTAAGCGGCGAGTATGGCGACCAGCGCGCCGAGGGAAAGCTGATGCCTAATGACAAAATATCCGCCAATGAAATAGAAAAAGAATGGCGTGATCCTGTTGATAAGATTGTTGAGAAATTTCACAAAATATTTACGGTTGTAGATGTCAATTCGAACATCATAGATGTCGCCAAGGTGGTCTGCAAAACCGGCCAGTTGATAGGGGGCGCCGTCATTGGTGCGGATTTCGACACGGGCGGCTATGGCCTCGCCGATGTTGTCGGCGAGATGGCGCACCATGCGTACCCGCCGGCGCCCGAGGGTGCGGATCTGGCGCTGCAGTTTTGGGATGAGATAGCCTTGCAGCGGATAGAGGGCGACGGCGGCGGCGCCGAGAAACGGGTTCTGGACAAACATGAAGACGAGGATGGTCAGCAGCGTGCCGCCCTGTGCGATCGGCAGGGCAAAGGCCTCGCCGATAAAGCCGCCGACCGGCTCCAGCTCGGCGGTCACCATCGCCACGATCTCACCGGTCTGGGTGCGGTCAAACTGGCGCAGCGGATAGCGCAACACGCGCTCAAACAACTGATAGCGCAGGCGGCGCAGCATGCGCTCGCCGACGCGCCCGCGGCGCACGTTGAGGTGCAGCTTGAACTGGCCGTTGATCAGCACCAGCGCGAGATAGAGGCCGCACAGCACCATGAGATAAGGAATCTGCTGAAACCCGATGCCGAGGAACTCGTGCGGGAAATGCTTGCCGGAGATCGCCTGGTTTATGATGAGTTTCGGAAGATCGAGGGAATAGTAGAAAAACGGGAAAGACAGAAGCGTGATGACGACAAGATAGATTTGTTCGCGCAGACTGTAGCGCAGGATGAAGCGGTAGAGGTCCGGCGCCAGCATCCCGGCGCCGGCGGAGGGCGCAGAACGGCGCAGCCGGGAGAGGGCAGTCGCCGTCGCGCGCGTGAACGGGAATTTCATGCCATCCTCATTCGGTCGGGGCAGCCTCCGGCACTGGCGACCGGCAGGATGCAGATGTCCGCGGAATTGCGCGTGGACCGGGAAAAAAGGATCGATCGATTCATTTTCGGAACTCTAGGGAATGCTGGGCGGTTCCTCAGTGTTCTTGGGATGGCTGGGGCCTATCATTGAGGTTGAAGTCGTCATGAGGGGTGAAACTCGCAGCCGACGCTCCCTGCTCTTTGTGCTCGCCCTGGGCGCCCTTTTCGCGGCGGCGCCGTTGTCTGCCGGTTGCGCCGCCGCCGGGTAGAGCTCTCCCGCGGTGCC
>JBOHMF010000356.1:0-4927 GCA_050730055.1 Allostellaceae bacterium | reverse complement strand
CGCCATTCACAACGCGATTGTCGACATGAACCATGAACGCCAAACCCGAGTGTGTACCAACCTACGAATTGCTGCTTAGTACCCTAACAGCGCTATCCTGCCGCTGGTTTGAGCAGGAGAGCGGCAATGGCGCGCACAGTTGCGGCCTCCTGAGCTGGTCGAAGGGACGGCGGGGGCGCGGATCACCGATTACATCAGCCTGGGAGTGATCGCCAAGACCTTTCCCCTGACCACGGTGCGCGCAGTTCTGGCAGCGAGCGGGAAAGCCAGTCTGCGCCAGCGCGATCTGCCGGCGCATGTATCGCTCGTGGCGCCTGGTCAGCCTCGACGGCAGCACGCTGGATGTCGCCGACAAAGCGGCGAACGCGGCGGTCTTTGGCCGGCCCGGCAGCAGCCGCGGGGACAGCGCCTACCCGCAGATCCGCTTTGTGTCTCTGGTCGAGAACGGCACGCATGTCCTGTTCGCCAGTCCTATGGCGGGCTGTGAAACCGGCAAGACCACGCTGGCGCGGGCGGTGCTGGCCGGCTTGCAAAGGGGCATGCTGTGCCTGGCCGACCGGCAGTTCTTCGGCTTTGCCTTGTGGCGGCAGGCCGGCACCACCGGCGCCGAACTGCTGTGGCGGATCAAAAAGAATATCCGCCTGCCCTGCACCCAGCGCCTCCTGAGCTTGTCGAAGGGCCGACGGCTCCTATCTGAGCCGCTCTATCGGCTGGTCACCACGATCCGCGATCCCGACCAGGCCCCGGCTCGGGAAGTGGCCGCGCTCTATCACGAGTGCTGGGAAATCGAAACCGCTCTTGATGAACTGAAGACCCCTCTGCGCGGCGCCCGCATCGTGCTGCGCAGCAAGACCCCGGACCTCGTGCGCCAGGAGTTCTATGGGCTGATCCTGGCCCATTTTGCCATCCGCGGTCTGAGGCACGAGGCCGCCTTGCAGGCCGACGAGGATCCCGATCGGCTCTCCTTTCTCCATGCCGTGCGCGTCGTGCGCCGTGATCCCGGCTTTCGCCGGGAGGCCGCCTTTGCCGCGCTTCCCCCCTCGGCAGCGGGCGGCCTTCCATGACGCGGTGCTCGCCGAAATCCTCGAAGAACGCGTCGTCTCCAGCCGCAACCGCCGCATCCCGCGCGGGGTCAAGCGCAAGATGAGCAATTTCCCGATCCGCCGCAAAACCGACCGCCCTCTGCCCACGATCAATATCGCCGAGGCAATCCAAATCGTTAAATGAACAGTATTGTGCTTAGCCTCGCTATCCCGAGACGGCGGCGGGCTGATCCTCAGCCTCGGCGTCGGAAATGTTGCGGTTGATGTCATCCGGTAGAAGCGCCATCGCGGCGACGCTGACAATGGTGCGGACCAGGGCATAGAGCGCGATCGCATAGCTCGAGTTGTAGGTAGGTGGCGGAGAGAGCCGTCGCAATCAGCGGCGCAGGGTCGCCGACACCCTGTCCGCGGCGTCGGGCCTGCAGGAAAAGCCTTGTGTCTCTCCAATAAATCTGTCAATCTGCAAAGCATTGGTTGCGGCCAGTGCCTGACACAACAAAAATTAACCGATGTGCGGTGTAGCGGGTATATTCGATCTCCGCGGCGACAGTCCGATTGACCCTGTCCTGCTCCGCCGCATGACCCGGGTGCTTGGCCACCGCGGTCCGGACGGCGAGGGTTATCATCTGGGGCCGGGGATCGGTCTCGGCTTCCGGCGCCTCGCCATCATTGATCTCGCCGGCGGTGACCAGCCGATCTACAACGAGGACCGCACGGTCTGCGTGATCTTCAATGGGGAAATCTACAATTTCCAATCGCTGCGGGCGGATCTTCTGGCGCGCGGCCACCGCTTTCAGACCCGCAGCGATACCGAGGTGATCGTCCACGCCTGGGAGGAGTGGGGCGAGAAGGCGCTCGACCGCTTTAACGGCATGTTCGCGTTTGCCCTGTGGGACGCGCGCTGCAACAGGCTGTTTCTGGCGCGCGACCGGCTTGGCGAGAAACCGCTCTACTACAGTCTTCTCGCCGACGGTCGATTGGTTTTTGCCTCGGAATTGAAGGCTCTGCTGCTGTGCCCGGCGCTCGATCGCCGGCTTGATTCGCGGGCGGTCGAAGATTTCTTTGGCTTTGGCTACATCCCGGACCCGCGCTCGATCTATCAGAGCGTGCGCAAGCTGCCCCCCGGCCACTCTCTCTCGGTCGGACGCGGCGAGCCGCTGCCGCCACCGCGCGCCTACTGGGACGTGCAGTTTGTCGATGGCGTTCCGATCCGGCAGAAAGAAGCCGAGGAGGAACTGATCGCCCGATTGCGCGAAGCGGTGCGGCTGCGCATGATCGCCGATGTCCCGCTTGGCGCGTTTCTCTCGGGCGGCGTCGATTCGAGCGGCGTCGTCGCGATGATGGCCGGGCAGATGCCGGACGCAGCCCGGACCTTCTCAATCGCGTTTGGTGTCAGGGGGTGGGACGAGTCGGCCCAGGCCGCAGAAATCGCCCGCCGCTACCGGACCGATCACCGCGTCAAGACAGTCGATCCGGATTCGTTTGATCTACTCGATCGTCTGGCAACGATTTATGACGAGCCGTTTGGCGACAGCTCGGCGATCCCGACATTTCGCGTCTGTGCGGCTGCGCGCGAGGATGTCACCGTCGCCTTGTCCGGCGACGGCGGCGACGAGGTGTTCGCCGGCTACCGGCGCTATCGCTGGCATAGCCGCGAAGAACGCGTGCGCCGGCTGGTGCCGGGTGCGGTGCGCCGCCCCCTCTTTGGTCTGCTGGGGGCCCTCTATCCCAAGCTCGACCGGATGCCGCGCCCGCTGCGCGCCAAGACCACCTTTCAGGAACTGGCCGAGGACAGTGTCGCCGCCTATTTCTCATCCGTCTCGGTGTGCAACGATCGCCTGCGCCGGCAATTGTTCAGCTCCGCCTTGCGGCGCGATCTGCAAGGCTACCAAGCCGTCGAGACGCTCGCGCATTACATGCGCTCGTCGGGCAGCGACGATCCGCTCGCGCAGGCCCAATATGCCGATCTCAAGACCTATCTTCCGGGTGATATTCTGGCCAAGGTCGATCGGGCAAGCATGGCAAATTCCCTCGAAGTGCGGGTGCCATTGCTCGATCATACGCTGGTCGAGTGGGCGGCACGGCTGCCGCCGGTTCTCAAACTGAGAGGGGGCGAGGGAAAACGGGTTCTGAAATCGGCGCTGGAGCCGCATGTGCCCCGCGATAACCTCTATCGTCCCAAGCAGGGGTTTGCGGTGCCGCTGGTAAAATGGTTTCGCGGCCCGTTGCGCCAGCGTGTCCGCGCGCGGCTTTCCGCTCCGATGCTGGGCGAATCGGGTCTGTTCGACCGGGCGGCGATCCTCAGGCTGCTTGACCAGCACGAATCTGGACAGCGCGACCACAGCGCCCCGCTGTGGACATTATTGATGTTTGAGGCGTTTCTGCGCCAGGTCCACGACCGCGGCAACGCCGGCAGGCCGGTGGACGAGGTTGCGGCGCCGGCGGCCCGATGAGGGCAGCGTGAAATCGAGGGCTTCGCCGTCGCCGCGCGCCCGTTGCGGCTCACGGGTTCTGTGTCTTTGCCCCGGGCGACGGCTTTGACAGCGAGGCCAGCAGCTTCTGGGCGGCCGGCTCGTCGTCGAACTTGATCTTTCTGCCGATCAATGAGGCCAGCAGCTTGCGCGCCTCTGCCGGATGGTCGGTGTCGTTGAGGGCGACGGCGAGATGGTATTGCACCGCCGGGTTTGCCGGTTGGCTGGCGCTGGCGCTCTGGAGCAGCGCAAGCCCCCTGGCCGCCTGACCCTGCCGCACCAGGATCCAGCCCAGCGTATCCTCGGTCTGTGACAGATTGGGCTGCAGCAGGTAGGCGCGCTCGGCAAGCGCGCGGGCGCGCGGATCGCCGGCCCGCTGGTAGAGCCAGGCGAGGTTGTTGAGGGCGATCGCGTTGCGCGGCGATTTGGCAACCTGCGCTTCGAGTTCCCGGGTCGCCTGCGGGAACCGATGCGCGGCGATGTCAGAGCTTGCCAGCAGCCCGTCGATGGCGACATCGTCCGGATGCGTTTTCAGCCAGTCTCGCAATCCCTCTGCGGCGGCGTCGGTCTGACCGGCCGCGGCGCGGGCCTGGGCGAGACGAGCTGCCAGCAGCGCCGAGGGTGCTTTCTGGAACGCCGTCTGATAGGCCGCAATTGCTTTCGCATATTGCTTGGCCGCCATATAGACGTCGCCCGGCAGCGCCGGCGCGGTCGGCAGGTTCGGATTGCTCTTCTGCAGCCGCTCGGCGGTCGCCAGCGCCGCGGTGAGACCCGAGCTCTTGAGATCGATGGCGATCTGATCGGCAATCAGCTGCGGGTTGTCGGGGGCGATCTTGCGGGCGTCGTCGATCGCCTGGCGGGCGCCGGCGGTATCCCCGGCCGACAACAGAACAGAGGCCAGTTCGCGGCGCTGCGCCAGGCCTTTAGGATAGATCTCGATCAGGCGGCGCAGGCTCTGCGCGGCATCGCTCTTGTGTCCGGCCGTCAGCTCGGCGCGCGCCCGCGCGGCGATCAACGGCGCGTTCTCCGGCGTGTTGGTCCCGGGTTCTTGCTGCGCCAATGTCAACGCCTTGTTCTTGTGGCCAAGCCGGATATAGAGATCGATCAGGCCGACAGTAATGCCGGTGTTGGTCGGGGCCGTTTGGTGCGCGTGCTCGGCGGCGGCGAGCGCGCGCTCGGGTTGCCTCTGGCTCAGCAACAGATTGACGTAGCGGGTGAGAATCGCGCCGTTGGCCGGCTCCTTGCCAAGGATCTTTGCGAGAATCTGCTCGGCCGCGGCGGGTTTTCCTTGCAGTTCGGCGATCCGCGCGAGATTGAGCTGGGCCGGCAGAAAGTTGGGGTCGGTTTGCGCGAGCTTCTCAAAGACGGCGCGCGCCCCGTCGAGATCGAACTGCGCCAGCTTGATCAGCCCTG
>JBOHMF010000355.1:0-4944 GCA_050730055.1 Allostellaceae bacterium | reverse complement strand
GGCTGTTTCTGTTCACCTTCATCTACTGGTGGGGCGGGGGAGGGGGCGGTGCCGGTTGGGCCGGTTGAGTGGACGATTGTCGCGGGTTCCTGCGAGATCCTGGCTGATCGAGGGACAGACCCGCTTTCTTTCTGACAGGCCGCGGTTTCGCCCGCGCTTGTGGCCGACGGTCTTCACCCTGCCGGTGTTGTTGCTGCTCCTCGGGCTTGGCGTCTGGCAGGTTCAGAGGCTTCACTGGAAGGAAGGACTGATCGCCGAGCGCCGGGCGGCGGCCATGGCCGTGCCGGAGCCGGTGCCGCATGCGCGCACCGTGACCCCCGACATGAACTTCCGCCACGTCTACGCCGAGGGCGTTTTTCTCAACGACAAGGAGATCCTGGTCTACGCCCCGCCCCGCATCGGCAAGAGCGGGTTTGATGTGCTGACCCCGCTGGTCCAGGCGGACGGCCGAATCGTTTTTATCAATCGCGGCTTTGTCCCGCTGGGGTTGCGCGATCCGGCGACGCGCGCTGCCGGCGAGATCACCGGGCCGGTCCATCTCAAGGGTCTGTTGCGGTTGCCGCCGCGGCGCAAGCCGGGCTGGTTTATTCCCGACAACGATCCCCGCCGCCACCGCTGGTTCTGGATCGATCTGCCGCAGATGGCGGCGGCCGACGGGCTCGCGCGCATGGCTCCCTATTATGTCGATGTCGATGCGACCCCAAACCCCGGCGGCTGGCCGCAAGGTGGCTTGACCGTGGTGAGATTGCCCAACAACCATCTGCAATATGCGATCATCTGGTTTTCCCTGGCGGTTGTGCTGTTGGTGATCTATGTGCTCTCTCAGCGCGATGGGGGATCGGGATGACCGCCTATCAAAGTCTGGAGACGCGCTTTCGCCGGCTTGGGCTGCTTGGGGAAGCGGTGCGTGTGCTGCAATGGGATGCGGCGGCGATCATGCCGACAGGAGGCGCCGCGGGCCGCGCCGAGCAAATCGCCGCCCTGCGCCTCCTCGCCCACGAGATGCTGACCGGTCCCGAAATCCCCGACCTTCTCGCCGCGGCCGAGGCGGAAGAGGAGGTGCTTGATCCTTGGCAGCGGGGGAACCTGCGCGAGATGCGGCGGGAGTGGAGACATGCCGCAGCCGTGCCGGCCGAGCTGGTGGCGGAGCGCTCGCGCGCCGCCTCGGAATGCGAGATGATCTGGCGCGCAGCCCGCGCGGCCGACGATTTCCCCGCCGTCCTGCCGGCCTTTGAAGGCGTTCTCGCGCTGACCCGCGAGATCGCTGCGGTCAAGGCGCAGGCGCTCGGCGCAACCCCCTACGAGGCGCTGCTCGATCGCTACGAACCCGGTCTCGCAGCCGCGACGATCGACCGTCTGTTTGCGGAGCTGCTGGGGTTTCTGCCCGATTGTCTCGACCGGGCGCTGGCGCGACAGGAGGCGCAGCCGGCGCTCCCGCCGGCGGCGGGGCCGTTCCCGCCAGCGGCGCAACGGCGCGCCGCAATGCGGCTGATGAGTGCGATCGGCTTTGATTTTGCCCACGGTCGGCTCGACGAGAGCGCGCACCCGTTTTGCGGCGGGACCCAGGATGACGTGCGGATCACCGCCCGCTGGAACGAGAATGACTTTGTCCAGGGGATGATGGCCGTCCTGCACGAGACCGGCCATGCGCTCTACCAGCGCGGTCTGCCCGCCGCCTGGCGCTGGCAGCCGGTTGGCGGCGCCCTCGGCATGGCTGTGCATGAGAGCCAGTCGCTGCTCCTGGAGATGCAGGTGTGCCGCAGCCGCGCCTTTCTCGGCTTTGCCGCGCCGCTGTTGCGGGCCGAATTGGGCGGGGAGTGGGACGCCGAGTGGCTCCATCGCCGCGCGATCCGCGTCGCGCGCAGTCTGATCCGGGTCGAGGCCGACGAGGTGACCTATCCGCTGCACGTCATCCTGCGCACCCGGCTCGAACGGGCGATGATCGCGGGCGATCTCGTGCCGCGCGACCTGCCCGGCGCCTGGGCCGAGGGGATGGCCACGCTGCTTGGCGTCAAGCCTGCCGACGACCGCACCGGCGTTCTGCAGGACATCCACTGGTACGAGGGTCTCTTTGGCTATTTCCCGACCTACACGCTCGGCGCGATGATCGCCGCGCAACTGTTCGCGGCAGCGCGGCGCGAGATCGCGGGGCTCGATGCGGCGCTCGCGGCGGGCCGCCTTGGCCCGCTCCTCGATTGGCTCGGTGCGCGCGTGCACGGCCGGGGATCGCTGGTGCCGACAGCCGAACTCGTCGAGAGCGCGACCGGCGCGCCGCTCGGCACCGCAAGCTTTGAGCGCCATCTGCACGAACGCTATATCGCCTGATCCGGACCCGCCCAGGGCGGGCAACGGAGCGGGCGCGGGGGTGTTAGCGGGACTGATGCATCAAATTGGGGGACAATGTGCTCGATAGCGCCGCACAAGAGCCGATCGCCGCAAAGCCGGACGCGAGGGCCGATCGCGAGGCCGCGCTCGCCCGCATCGAAGAGGTCCGCCGCGATACCGAGGCGCTGGCGGTCAATCTGACCGCCGAGGACCAGGCGATCCAGTCGATGCCGGATGTCAGCCCGACAAAATGGCATCTCGCGCATACCAGCTGGTTTTTTGAGACCTTGATCCTCCTCCGCTTTGATCCCGACTACCGGCTGTTTGATCCGGCCTTCACCTACCTTTTCAACTCCTATTACGAGGCGGTCGGACCGCGCCATCCGCGCCCCGCGCGTGGAATGCTGTCGCGCCCCTCGCTCGACACCGTCGCCGCCTATCGCGACCATGTCGGGGCCGCGCTGACGCGCTTTGTCGCCCGCGCCGGCGCGGAGGCGTGGCGCGATGCCGCGCCGCTCATCGAGCTCGGTCTCCACCACGAGCAGCAGCATCAGGAGCTGATCCTGATGGACATCAAGCACGTGTTCTCGATCAACCCGCTGTTGCCCGGCTATCAGGCGCCGCAATTGAAGATGACGCAGGGCGCGCCGCCGCTCGACTGGGTCGCGTTTCCGGGCGGGTTGTGCGAGATCGGGCATCGCGGGGCCGGGTTCGCCTTTGACAATGAGACGCCGCGCCACAAGGTCTGGCTCGAACCGTTCCGCCTGGCCTCGCGCCCTGTGACCTGCGGCGAGTACCGCGAATTTATCGAGGACGGCGGCTATCGCCGCCCCGAGTTCTGGCTGTCCGACGGCTGGGCGGCGGCGGGTCAGTCCGGCTGGGAGGCGCCGCTTTATTGGCGGCGCAAGGACGGCGGGGGGTGGGCGATCTTCACCCTCAGCGGGTGCCGTCGGCTGAACCAAGCAGAGCCGGTCTGCCATGTCAGCTTCTACGAAGCCGATGCTTTTGCCCGCTGGGCCGGGAAACGCCTGCCGAGCGAGGCGGAGTGGGAGGTCGCGGCCGATGGTCTGCCGCTCGCCGGGAACTTCGCCGACAGCGGCCGCCTGCACCCTTGCGCCGCCGCGGCCGGAGCAGACAGCACAAGCCTTGCTCAAATGTTTGGCGATGTCTGGGAATGGACGGCGAGCCCCTACACCGCCTATCCGCGGTTCCGCCCGGTCGAGGGTGCGGTCGGCGAATACAACGGGAAATTCATGTGCAACCAGATGGTGCTGCGCGGCGGTGCCGCGGTGACGCCGGCCGGGCACATCCGCCCGACTTATCGCAACTTCTTCCCGCCGGCAGCGCGCTGGGCATTTTCCGGGCTGCGGCTGGCCGAGGATGCGTGATGGCGGAGGGCGCGCGCCTCATCTTTCACGATCTCGCTCCGCGCGAGGAAAGCTTTCGCGACGCCGTCCTCACCGGCCTTTCGCGGCCGCAAAAATCGATCCCCTGCAAGTTCTTTTATGACGAGCGCGGTTCCGCCCTGTTTGAGGAAATCTGCCGGCTGCCGGAATACTATCCGACCCGCACCGAGACCGCGATCCTCGCCGACAACGCCGCGGCGATCGCGGCGCGCATGGGGCCGCGCGTCGCCCTCATCGAGTTTGGCAGCGGTGCCAGCCGCAAGGCGCGCCTCCTTCTCGACGCACTCGACCGTCCGGCCGTCTATGTCGCCGTCGATATCTCGCGCGAGCATCTGCGCGAGGCGACGGCGAGCCTTGCCGAGGATTTTCCCGCACTCCCGGTCATTGCCGTCTGCGCCGACTACACGCGCCCCTTTCGCCTGCCGCCGCTGCCCGAAGGAACGGGTAGACGGGTCGGATTTTTCCCGGGTTCGACAATCGGCAATTTCCAGCCCGGGGAGGCCGAGACCTTTCTCGTCAACTGCCGGCGGCTGCTCGGCCCCGGCGGCGACATGATCATCGGTGTCGATCTGAAAAAACAGACCGAGCTTCTGGAGGCGGCCTACAACGACTGCGCCGGCGTGACCGCCGCCTTCAATCTCAACCTGTTGGCGCGCATCGCTCGCGAGTTGGATGGCGACATCGAGATCGACCATTTCGCCCATGTCGCTTTTTACCGCGAGGCTGCGGGCCGCATCGAAATCTACATCAAAAGCCTTGTCGATCAGGATGTCCGCATCGCCGGCACGGATTTTCATTTTGCCGAAGGCGAGCTGATCCATACTGAGTATTCCTACAAGTATTCAGCAACCGAATTCCGCCAACTGGCGCGGCGTGCCGGCTTCCGCCCGATCGACACCTGGATCGACCGCGGCGAGTTGTTCAGCGTGCATTATTTCGGGATCGGGTAGTTATACCAGATCCGGCTGATGAGAACCTATACTCATCCGTGTCATTGCTAGTGGATAGCTTCTAACGCTTGCCTCCCGCGCTGCACGGCAGCGAGGATGGCATCGGCAGATTTGGTCCAGACGAACGGCTTGGGTCTGTCGTTGGTTTCGGCGATGAAGCGATTGATGGCGGCCTGGAGGTCGATGATCGAGGTGAAGACGCCGCGTTTGAGCCGCTGGCGGGTGAGCTTGGCAAACAGGCCCTCGACCGCGTTGGCCCAGGA
>JBOHMF010000354.1:0-4971 GCA_050730055.1 Allostellaceae bacterium | reverse complement strand
CTCGACGACCCCGCCAAAATGCGGGGTCGCGACCGGCCGGTAGTCGAGCACGATGCCGTGCTGCTCACAGCCGCGCGACAAGGCGGCCGAATGAAATTCCGCGCCGTTGTCGACATAAAGGCGACCGGGCTTGCCCTCGACCGGCCAATCGAGGCCCCGGATGCCGAGCCGGGCGAGATAGGCCGTCTTGGACAGCGCGGCGTGGGCGAGACACAGTCCGACGCTCGTCGCGCCGGGTGGGTCAAACGAGACCAGAAACCCGGCGACGCAGCGGCTCATCACGTCGATCGCCACCGTGAGCCAGGGGCGCCCGACCGGCTGGCGCGAGGCGTCGTCAACCAGGATCAGGTCAACGGGCGTGTGATCGATCTGCAGGACCGCCATCGGCCGTTCGCTCGCCGGCGTCATGCCCGTCACCGGTTCGAGGCGGCGCCAGGCCGATGATCGGCTCCCCTCGCGCCGCCGTGCGGCGAGATCGGCCCGCACGGCCCGAACCCGCGCGCGCACCGTGTTTGGCGCAGGCGACGCGATCCCGGCGGCGCGGGCGCGCTCGCGCACAGCGCGAACAACCGCCTCAGCGCGCTTTTTCTGCCGGGTCAGATACTCGTCGCGGATCGCCTCGGCGATGATCCGCTCAGTCAAATGCGGAAGCCGTGTCTTCCCGCGCCCGCCAAGCGAGGGCTGCGGAACGAGAGAAGCGAGAAGACCGCTCGAACGGCGATACCGGCGCACAAGGGCATAGACCGTGCGTTCGGACAGACCGAGCGCTTCGCTGGCAGCGCGCGCCGCGGTGGCCGGCACGAGATCGGCGGTGGCGAGCGGCGCAATGACAGCGACCCGCCGTTTCGCCTCCGCCCAAAGGGATTCCGGCAGGGTGAGCGTTCCCGACTCCACTACCCGGTCCCACCTCACGCGTCCGCGCCGCGCCGATTGCTGAAGAGAGGTTCTGGTAAAATCTGCCTACCACTGAACGGCTCTCCTGGTAAAGATGCCGTTTGCTGCAGCGGTCTTTTGAAGCGCACAGCGTCAGTCGGTCAGGGAAGCCATTGAGATATAAGGGCTGCCACTGAACACGACTTCTGAAATCGACATCGGCTATGCGCGGGTCTCGACCGAGGACCAGAACCTCGATTTGCAGCGCACCGTGCTCGGTGCGGCCGGCTGCGATCGGATTTACGAAGAGAAGCTCTCGGGCGCCAGCCGCAACCGCCCCGAACTGGCGCGGTTGCTCGATCATCTGCGCCGCGGCGACGTGGTGGTTGTCACCCGCCTCGATCGGTTGGCCCGCTCGACCCGTGACCTGCTCGATATCGCCGAACTGATCAAGGAGGCCGAGGCGGGCTTGCGTTCGCTCGGCGAGCCCTGGGCGGACACGACCTCGCCGGCCGGCCGCATGGTGCTGACGGTCTTCGCCGGGATTGCCGAATTTGAGCGGGCCCTCCTGCATCAACGGACCGGCGCCGGGCGCGCCGCGGCGCGGGCGCGGGGCGTGCGCTTCGGCCGGCCGCCCAAGCTGACCGCCGAGCAGGTCGGGCTCGCCCGCCGTCTGATCGAGGAGGGCACCGCGGTGCGCGAAACCGCGCGGATCCTGAAGGTCCACGCCGCCACGCTCTACCGCGCCCTCGAGACGGCGGCGCCGAATGAGATATCCCGGCGCTCGCGGAGGGCGCGCGGATGAACCGATGGGAGCACCGCTATCTCGGCCAGGCACGTTTTCCCGACGCCTTGCCGGTGATGGAGGTCGAGCATTTCTTCACCTGGGGCGAAAACGGGTTTGCTGCCGTCCGGTGCCGGCGGACCGCATTGAACCAGCTGGCGCTCGCCCTCCAGATCAGTTTTCTCAAGCTGACCGGCGGCACCCTCAACTCGGTCGAGATCATCCCGGCCGGGGTGCTGGAGCATCTCGGCCGCCAGCTGGGGTGTGCGCCGCCGCGGATCGCCTCGATCCGGGCGCTCTATCGGCGGCGGCGCACGCTGTTCGACCACCAGGCGGCCGCCCTGCTTGCGCTCGGTCGCAGGGAACCCAGCGAGCATGCCGAGCGCGGTCTTGTCGCTTATCTGCGGCGCGAAGCGGCCGCGGTGTTCGACAACGCCGAACTGATGGCACGCGCACGCTCCTGGCTGGTCGATCACGATTACCTGCTCCGGCGCGAGCGCGACCTGCGGCGTCTCGTCGGCGCCGCGCGGCGGCACCAGGAGCAGATCCTGTTCAAAACCATCGCCGCGATCGCCGGCCCCGATCGGGAGACCTGGCTGCCGCGCCTGCTGGCGCCGATCGAGGAAGACGGAATGATCGGCCTCGAATGGCTCGGCGCCGTGCCCGCGGGCAAGGGACCGACGAGCCTGGAAACCCAGATCGCGAAAGTCGGCTTTCTGAAGGAATTGGGAGCCAATCGGCTGGGGCTCTCCGATCTGCCGCTCGCCGGCCTTCAGCATTTCGCGCGGCGGATGATGGGGCGCAAAGCCGCCGCGCTGGCGCGCCTCAAGGACCCGCACCGCACGATCGAGGTTGCCTGCTTTCTGCGCCTGCGGCTGCGGCAACTCACCGATGCCAGCCTCACCCTGCTCGATCACCGGATCGCGGCCCACTGGCGCGGTGCCCGCGAGCGCGTCGCGGTAGTCCAGGCAAGCCGGCTGCGCCGCCTTCAGCGGCTTCTTGGCGACCTCGCGGCTCTGGCTGAGGACGAGGCGCTCGGGGCCGGCGAGTTACGGTCGCGGTTGCGCACTCTGATCGCGCCCTTTGCAGCAGAGCGCGGATCGACCCGGGTTGCCGCCATCCGCCAGGAACTCGGGCACAAATCCCCGGAAATGGCCCGGCTGCTGCGGACGGTGCGGGCGGCGGAATTGACGATGCCGGCCGGCCATGCCGTTGCGGCCGCCTTCGCAACGCTCGATGCACTCGCCGCCGCGCCCAATGGATTGCCGGCAGATGCCCCGCAGCCCTTTGGCCCCTCCTGGCAAGCTCTGATCGATCAACCGGATCGCATGGCGGCCCTCGGCTGCTTTCGCGCTGCCACCGTAATGGCCCTCAAGCGGGGGCTGCGCAACGGCGCGATCACGGCCGATCACAGCGTTTCCCATCGTGCCGCCGAGGACAAGCTGATCCCCGCCCCGTTGTGGCAGCGCTCGCGCGCCCGCTTTCTGCGGGACCTCAATCTGCCGGTCAGCGCGGAGAAATATCTCCAGCGCCTGGAAGCGGGCCTGAGCGCCGGGCTGGCCGCCCTGGCCGAGGCGGTCACGGCCGGCGCTGTCGCCGTCACGGACGGCGAACTGCGGCTGCCGCGGCGCAAGCCGGTGCCGAAGGATCCCCGCATCGAACCTGCCCGGCAGGCGCTGACGCGCGCCGTCGGCCAGGCCCAGCTTCCCGAGGTCATGATCGAAACCGACCATCTGACCCGCTTCTCCTGGACCCTGCTCGGACGCCCGGCCCGTTCGGAGCGCGAATTGGTGACGCTCTATGCCGGTCTGATCGGTCTCGGCTCCAATCTCTCGGAGGCCGAGCTGGTCCGCATAGCCTGCCCCGGCGAAGGCCGGGGGTGCCGGCGCTGGCGGCCGACAGCCTCGCCCAGATGGTTCTCAGGATCGAGGCGGACGGCCGGCTGCGCGCCGCCAACGACGCGGTGCTGCGCTTCATGCGCGGGCATCGCATCGCCGGCCTGTGGGGGCGCGGCTTGTTCGCCTCGGCCGATATGATGAGCCTGGGGGCGACGCGCTATCTGTGGGCGGCGCGGCTCGATCCCCGGCGGCGGACCTATGCGGTGGGGACCTATGCCCATGTGCTCGATCAGTGGGGCATTCTCTACGATCAGCCGATCGTCTTGAACCGCCGCCAGGCGGGCCCCGCCATCGACGGCGCCTTGCGCCAGCAGCAGGTCGGCCGGCTCGAACGGGTGGCGGTCGACACCCACGGCTTCACGCATTTCGGCATGGCGCTGGCCAAGCTGGTCGGGTTCGACCTGTGCCCGCATCTGGCCGGGCTCAAGAGGCGCAAGCTCTATCTGCCGCGCGGTCTCGACGTTCCGGAGGTGCTGCGGCCCTGCGTGGCCGAAACCGTCTCGCGCCGCGCCATCGGCCGCGGCTGGGAGGGGTTTCTGCGGCTTGCCGTCTCGGTCAAGCACGGCTGGTATCCCGCGACCGAGGCGCTCGACCGGTTTGGCTCGGCCGCCGCCGGCGACCCCGTCTATGAAAGCCGGCGATAGCCTGGGAAAGCTGCTGCGCACCCTCTATCTCTGCGATTTCTTCAGCAATCCGGTGTTCCGGAACGAAATCCTCGACCTCCTCAATCAGGGCGAGGCCGTCCACAGCCTCCAGCGCGCCATCCATAACGGCGTGATCACCGCCAAGCACGGGCGCACGATGGAAGAACTCGGCGCCATCTCCGGAGCCCTCACCCTGCTCGCCAACCTCGTCATGGCCTGGAACACGCACCGGCTCCAGCTCGCCATCGACCGGATGCCGGGCGCGTATCCGGACGCGGTGGTGAGCCGCGTCGCGCCGATCGGGCACAAGCACATCAACCTGCGCGGCATCCTGACCTTCGATCTCTCGCAGCTCGGGCCGAGCCTGCTCGGACACCCACCCGCCGCCGTCCAAACACGCGCTTCAAGCTGAAAAAAGCAGGGTTTTGTTTATTCTCAAAGGGTTGCACCAGGGGCGGAGGTGCAACGCTTTGAAATAAAACACTTTCCTTAGCGGCATTTTTGGCACGCAGGTTACGACAAGACCGGTAAGGGAGGGTGCGGCCAACGCACGACACGACACGCATGTTCGATGACATGGCCCAGAAGACGGCCGGCTACGCGGTTGAGAACGAGATCGCCAGCTATCTGCCAGTCGGTCGTATCGGGTAGACATCTTGGATCATCCAGAGCTGGATGATCTCCGGGACCCGGTGACGAGGACAGGCGGCCAACCATTGGACGTCGGTGCGGCAGGGGAGAGTGTTAATTGAAGATAGATAAGAAAGGAGTA
>JBOHMF010000353.1:0-4978 GCA_050730055.1 Allostellaceae bacterium | reverse complement strand
GCGGCACCTCGCAGCAGGACGAGGACTGCGCCCGCGCCGGCCTTGCCATGCTGTAGCGAAACCGCGCAGGAAGAGACGCGGCCTACCGCAATTCGGGGAAATCCTCTTCCCGGAACTCGTGCGGGTCGCGCTCGCCCGCGGCGTGGCGGGCGGCCTCGGCGGCGCGCAGTTCGACGCGGCGGATCTTGCCCGAGATGGTTTTTGGCAGTTCGGCGAATTCGAGCCGGCGCACCCGCTTGTAGGGCGAGAGATGGGCGCGCAGATGGCGGAAGATCGAGAGCGCCGTGTCGCGGCCTGGATCATGCCCCGCAGCCAATGCGACAAATGCCTTGGGCACGGCGAGGCGGAGCGGGTCGGGGGACGGCACGACCGCGGCTTCCGCCACCGCCGGGTGTTCGATCAGGACGCTTTCCAGTTCGAACGGGCTGATCCGGTAGTCCGAGGCTTTGAACACGTCGTCGGCGCGCCCGACATAGGTGAAATATCCCTCGGCATCGATCATGGCGATGTCGCCGGTGCGGTAGACCGCACCCGCCAGCGGGACGAGCGCGCCGTCCTCGCCCTGATAGCCCTGCATCAGCCCCAAGGGCGGCGGGTCGAGGGTGAGACAGATTTCCCCTTCTTCCTGCTCCGTGCCGTCAAGGTCGATAAGACGCACACGGTAGCCCGGCGCCGGCCGACCCACCGCCCCCGGCTTCAGCCGCTGCCCCGGCATGTTGCCAAGCTGCAAGGTCGTCTCGGTCTGGCCGTAACCGTCGCGCACCGTCAGTCCCCAGGCGGCCTCGACCCGTTCGATGATCTCGGGGTTGAGCGGCTCGCCGGCGCCCAGCACCTCCCGCAAATGCGGCCGCCACGCCTTCAGATCCTCCTGGATCAGCATGCGCCAGACCGTCGGCGGCGCGCAGAAACTCGTCACCCGAACGCGCACGATCGCATCCAGGAGACCTTTTGCGCTGAAGCGCCTCTGGTTCAGCATCAGGATTGTCGCCGCCGCGTTCCACGGCGCAAAAAACGAACTCCAGGCGTGCTTGGCCCAGCCGGGCGAAGAAATGTTGAGATGGATGTCGCCCGGTTGCGCGCCGAGCCAATACATCGTCGAAAGATGGCCGACCGGATAGCTCTGATGGCTGTGCAGGACGAGTTTTGGCCGGGCCGTCGTGCCGGAGGTGAAATAGAGAAGCAGCGGATCGGTGGCCCGGGTCTCTCCGTCGGAGGCGAAGGCGGCGGACTCGTCATAGCCATCCTCGTAGCGCACCCACCCCGGCGCTTTGGGGCCTGTCGCCGGGCCGCCGACCGCGATCCTGGTGTAGTCGCCCGGAAGATCGGCGAACTTGGCCGCCTCTGCCGCGCCGGCGACAACGTGGCGGACGCGGCCGCGCCGGAAGCGGTCGAGAAGATCGTCGCGGGCGAGAAGGGTCGTCGCCGGGATCACCACGGCGCCGAGTTTTATCGCCGCCAGCATCGTTTCCCACAGCGGCGCGACATTGCCCAGCATCACCAGAATGCGGTCGCCGCGCTGGACGCCGAGCCGGCGCAGGTGATTGGCGACGCGGCTCGACCGTTCCGCCATCTCGGCAAAGGAAATCCGGGTTTCCGGCCCGCCCTCTTCGATGATCCACAACGCCGGGCGATCGTTGCCCTCGGCCATCGGATCAAAATAATCGAGCGCCCAGTTGAAGCGGTCGAGCGCGGGCCAGCGGAACTCGCGAAGGGCGCGCTCGTAATCCTCCCGGCAGGCGAGCAGAAGATCGCGCGCCTGCATAAAGGCTGCCGCCGACATCGCGTTTCTCCCTGATCAGGTCTTATCGTCGCCGATCCTAGCGCAACGCGGGCGCGCCGGCACCGCCTATCTGATCGGTCGGGTCAGCGGACCGTGATCATCGCAATGCCCGTGGTGCAGCGGCAGAAAAAGATCGAGATCAAGGCCCAGTGACTTCCGCCCCAGTAACTTCCGCCAAGGTCCCCGCGCGATCCCGGCCGCGCGGGACCGGGCATGAACGGCTCCTGCGCAGGATCAGGAGCCGGTCCGCCTTGCCGGCACCGGGAGGCCCGGGATCTTGACCTGGACCGCGCCGAGATGATCGCGGCTGGTGAAATAGAGCGTCTTCCAGTCGCTGCCGCCAAAGGCGAGGTTGGTTGTCGCCGTCGCCCCGTGCACGATGCGGCCGAGCTTTTTGCCTGCCGGGTCGATGATCCACAACCCGCCCGACCCGCCGCAATAGACATTGCCCTCGACATCGACCTTCATCCCGTCGGGGACACCGGGTTCGGAACCGCGCAGATCGGCAAAAACGCGATCGCTGTGACGGGCGAGCGCGCCGCTCGGCAACAGATCAAAAGCGCGGATGTGGCCGCGGCGCGTGTCGTTGATATAGAGGATGCTCTCGTCTGGCGAGAAGGCGAGACCGTTTGGCAAGACAAAATCATCGACCAGCAGGGTCAGGGTGCTGAGATCGGGACTCAGCCGATAGACCCCGGAAAAGGTCAGATCCCACTGCTGCGGCGCATTGGGGCTGGTCCACGGATCGGTGAAGTAGATCGAACCATCGGACTTGACGACAACATCGTTGGGCCGGTTCAACGGGCGCCCCTGAAAGCTGTTGGCGAGAACGGTGATTTCGCCGTCCGCCTCCTCGCGGGTCACGCGCCGGCTGTCGTGCTCGCAGGCGAGAAGCCGGCCCTTCCGGTCGCGGGTCAGCCCGTTGGCCCGGTTGGTGCCGTCGCGAAACAGCGAGACGCCTTTGCCGGGTTCGTACTTCATGCGCCGGTTGTTATGGATGTCGCTGAACAGGAGATAACCGCCTTCCCGCCACCACAGCGGCCCTTCCGCCGGTCCCTGCGGCCCGCCAAACCCATCGGCGAGATGACGGATCTCTTCCGATCGAGAGATGATCCGTTCCAGTTCCGGCGCGAACTGCTCGATGCGCTTTGCCATGCCGTGTTCCGCGCTCATCCTCCCCTCCTCTATCAAGCTCATGGGCACTGAGAAATGCCCGGCCCTTTATCGGGCTTGCGTGTCAAACACCTCATCACCCTCGGGCAGCGTAATCCAAGGCTGCCTGCTGCGGGTCCAGATGTGCCGCGTCGGGCGCAGCCAGGAGGTCTCGTCGAGCGTCCCGGCGCGCACACGGACCAGACCGTCCCGCGGGGTTCCGCAGACCCAGGAGCCGCATTGCGGGCACATCAGCCGGGTCGCGACCCGCCCGCTGTCGGCGGCGCGCTGGAGGGGTCGCGGCGCAACGCCGTGGAGGCGGAACGCCCTTTCGGCAACGACGACACCCATCGAGAACGCGCTGCCGGTCAAACGCTGGCAATCCGTGCAGTGGCACGTGTAGACCAGTTGCGGTTCCTCGGTCATTTCATAGCGGATGGCACCGCACAGGCAGCCCCCAGTCTGCGGAAGTCTCATTCCTCTCTCCCGTGATGGACGCCAGGAAGAGAACGCTCGGCCAAAGCCGGCCGCCCCTTGCGCAACCCTCCCCCGCTTCGCGTTGCGAGGAACCCTCTCCCGCGGTGCGGGAGAGGGGACAAGGGTGAAGACGCTACTCCGCCGCGGCGCGCGCAGGAGCGATGAACTGCGACAGCCACTTGTTGCGGCGCTGCAGATTGGCGCGGTACATCGCCTCAAACTCGGCCTCGGGGAAGGAGTGGGTCGAAGGCCGCGCCACCAGTGCCTCCGCCCACGCCTTGAGGCGCGGGAAATTCTCGATGACCCCGAGTTTCTTCACCCGATCGAGATAGAAATAGCGTTGCAGAAACGGCGCGTAGGCGGCATCGACCAGCGAGTATCGGGCGCCGTTGAAATAGGGGCCGCTCCCTTGTCGTTCGAGCGCCTTTTCGAGCCGCTCAAAGACGGCCGGCATCTTTGCCACGCTGTCGTTGTATTCGGCCTCGCTGTCGGCATAGGCGATGCCGGTCGCGGCAGAAGCGAAACCCGGCACGTAATCGGTCCAGGCACGGTTGATCGCGCGTTCGAGCGGGTCGGCGGGGTGCAGCCGCGGCGCGATCGTCTCGTCGAGATATTCGTTGATCGCGTTCGACTCGAACAGCGACTCCCGGTCGTCGATGCGCAGCACCGGCACCTTCTTGTGCGGCGAGATCGCGAGAAACCAGTCGGGCCGGTTGTCGGGTTCGATGTGGCGGAACTCGAACGCGGTGTTTTTTTCGCGCAAGACGATCGCCGAGCGCTGCACCCACGGGCAGGTCTTGAAGCTGACCAGCATGTATTTGGCCATCGGAGCCTCCGTTCGCGTTGTCGCGGAGACCAGCATCGCACGCCCGCCGCCCCGGTTTGAACCCCGAAATTTCCGCCGCCGCGAAATCGTGCGGCGGCGCGGGCGAGCCCTGCGTTCCCCCGCATTGACAGCGAAGTGCGATGGTCGGACCCTCTTGTCCCGGCGACACGGAGGGCGCGATGAGCCTTGATCTCCTGGTCAGAAACGGATGGGTGGTGGACGGCTCGGGCGGGCCGCGCTACCGCGCCGATGTCGGCGTCAAGGGCGGACGCATCGTCGAGATCGGCCGCATCCGCGCGCCGGCCGCGCGGACGATCGAGGCCGACGGACTGTGCGTCGCGCCGGGCTTTATCGACGGCCACACGCATATGGACGCGCAGGTCGCCTGGGACCCGATCGGCAGTTGCTCGATCTGGCATGGCGTCACCAGCGTCGTCATGGGCAATTGCGGCTTTGCGCTGGCTCCGTGCAAGCCGGAGGACCGCGAGTGGTATGCCCGGTGTCTCACCGCGGTCGAGGACATCCCGACCGAGGCGATGCTGTCCGGCATCGACTGGCGCTGGGAGACCTTTCCGGAATACCTCGCCAATGTCGAGCGCCTGCCAAAGGGTCTCAATTACGGCATGTATATCGGCCATTCGGCCCTGCGCATGTACGTGATGGGTCGGCGCGCCCTGGAGGAAAAGGCGAGCGGGGACGATTTGAAGGCGATGGCCGCCGCGGTCGCCGAGGCGATCAGCGCC
>JBOHMF010000352.1:0-4985 GCA_050730055.1 Allostellaceae bacterium | reverse complement strand
GCTCCTTGACGAGCGCCGCGCTCACCACCTCGGCCATGTCCTCATCCTTTCCTGTCTCAAAGACCGCGCCGGCTCACGCCTCGGCGGCGGCTGCGCTCTCGGACGCCTCGGCGGCGATCTCGGCGGCGACCACCTCGGGCGGCAGGTCGGACTGGGAGCCGAGATCCTCGCCGGAGGCCGCCAACTCGGCCTGCAACCCGTCGAGCACGGCCCCGGCGGCGAGATCGCAATAGAGGTGGATCGCCCGCATCGCATCGTCATTCCCCGGGATCGGATAGGCGATGCCGTTGGGCGAGGAGTTCGAATCGAGGATCGCCACGATCGGGATGCGCAGCTTGTTCGCCTCCTGCACCGCGATCGCCTCCTTGTTGGTGTCGATCACAAACAGGATGTCGGGCAGCCCGGCCATCTCCTTGATCCCGCCCAGCGCCCGCTCCAGCTTGCCGTGCTCACGCGTCAATTCCAGGAGTTCGCGCTTGGTCAGCCCCTCCTGCTGCTGAGCGATGCGGTCGTCAAACTCGCGCAGCCGGCGGATCGATTGCGAGATCGTCTTGAAATTGGTCAGCATCCCGCCGAGCCAGCGGTAGTTGACATAATACTGGCCGCAGCGCCTGGCCGACTCGGCGACCGGCTCCTGCGCCTGCCGCTTGGTGCCGACAAACAGCACTCGCCCGCCGCCGGCGACGACATCGCGGATCGCCTGCAAACCCTGATGCAGGAGCGGCACAGTCTGTTCGAGATCGATGACGTGGATGCCGTTGCGGGCGCCAAAGATATAGGGCGCCATCTGCGGGTTCCAGCGCCGCGTGTGATGACCGAAATGAACGCCGGCTTCGAGAAGCTGGCGCATCGTATAGGTCGGCATCGTCATGGTCTGAGATCCTTTTCTCCGGTTGGGCCGCCGCGGGGGAGATCGGCGCCCAGAATGAGGGCGCCGGCACCGGAGCGGCCCATCCGGGATGTCTCCCCGGAAGGGCCGCAACCCCGCGTGAGGTTTCGCGCTTGGCTTAGGTACGGTGCGCCGGGCGCTTTGGCAAGCCCGACCAGCGCGGATCACGAGAGCTCGTGTAGGATGGGTTGAGCGCAGCGAAACCCATCATCGCATGGGGGCAATTGACCGATGACGAACTATCGCCGCAACTTTGTCCCCGGCGGCAGCTATTTCTTCACCGTCAATCTGGCCGATCGCCGGTCTTGCCTGTTAACCGAGCATATTCACACCCTGCGCGCGGCTTTTCGATATGCGAAACAGCGGCATCCGTTTGCTATCGATGCAATTGTCGTGCTGCCGGACCATCTCCATGCAATCTGGACATTGCCGGATGGCGAGGTCGATTTCGCATTGCGCTGGCGGCTTCTCAAAGCAACGTTCTCGCACGGTCTGCCGCAAGGAGAGCAGGTATCGCCGAGCCGCTCCCGGAAAGGCGAACGCGGCGTTTGGCAGCGCCGCTATTGGGAGCACACCTTGCGCAATGAGGACGATTTCGCGCGGCACCTCGATTACATCCATTTCAACCCGGTCAAGCACGGCCATGTCGGGCGGGTGCGGGATTGGCCTTATTCCTCGTTCCACCGCATGGTGCGGCTCGGTTTTTACCCCAAGGATTGGGCTGGCGAACCCGATGGTCGGCAGACCGAGTTCGGCGAGCGATGATGGGTTTCGCTGCGCTCAACCCATCCTACATCCCACGTCCCTATCCGTTCGTCGGGATTGGCTTGGCATCCGGCTTGAGCGGCCCAGCCCCAAAGAGCGCAAGAATCCGATTCTGAAGGGGCGCCACGATTTCGGATGGCGTGTTCCATTTGATTGTGTTGTATTGACGTACATCAAAGTGCAGATTGTCCAGATCGTCGCTTTTACATGTGAATATCACACGCTTCCCCAATCCATGAGCAAATCCAGCTTCGTAATATACACCTCCTCTGTGTCCTGTAAAATCGGCGATGAGGAATGCAGAACGTCGGATCTCTGCAATGATTTCATCGTCTATTTTCTCCTCATACTCCTTGCGGTCTATACGGAAGGGCTCATAGCCGGCATCAGTGATGGCCTTCGCAAAACCCGAGTTGTAAGCGTCCTTTATTGATTCCTGGAACCACATCGCCACGAATGCTTGAGTGGAAATAGCTCGTTTGCCGGTCATTTCATCATATATTATATGTGCTTTGGCAGTCACCACCCAGCGATAAGGGGTCTTCTCGACTCGCAATGCCCCTAATTCCACTAAATACTGAGCCAGTGCGATCGCATCTTCACCCGAAAACGACCAGCTTGCTACGCGCAGCGCTGGATCATCAGGCCGAATCATTCCGTTGAGTTTCCCATTCAGCAAATCAATGACCTTTTCAAGATACAATTCGACCCGACGCTGTATATTAGGACGAGGAAATGTCCTCATCCAGTGTACGGTTTGGGTGTCGATTCTTGGTTTGGTGCCGAGACGATTTTGCTGATGCACCCATGAAGCTAAGTCGAACGCAAGATTATTTTCTTCTGTCAATATGCCCGCTGCCTCCATAGTTATCTGAAATCGGCCACAGGTTCTGCATGTGACGTCAGAAGTGCGACTATCGGGCTGTGGCCATGTGGCAGTTTGCTCATTACAAAGAGAGCATTGTTTAGAAAATACCGAACTTTCCATAGGATTTTTCTCCTTAAGATACTGTTCTTTCTTTATCGTCATAAATATTATTACAGCTCGTGCACCTCGACGATGCCGGGCAGCGCCTTGATCGCGGCGCGGAATCTGGGATCGACGCGAAACCCGCCGGGGATCGCGATCTCGACCTCGCGGCTCGGCAGATCGAGCACCACCGTCACCCGGCCGCGCCCGCCCTTCTCGCGGGCGATGACGCTTTTGAGCGGCGACAGGGCCCGCTCCTCGGCGACAAAAATCTTCAAACCGGCGGCGGCGCGGGCGACCACGGCATCGAGCGGCTCGATCTTTTGCGCGGTGAGGCGCAGGCTGTCCTCTTCGCTCCTGACATCGACGGTGACGACGAGCGGTTCGCCCGCATCAAACAGGGCGCGCGCCTCGCGCAGCACCTCGGAGAACAGCGTCACCTCAAAGGTGCCGCTCATGTCCGACATCTGCATAAAGGCGTAGCGGTTGCCGCGCGCCGAACTGCGCTCCTTTTTGCCGATCACGATGCCGGCGAGGCGAAAGCGACTCGTCGGACTCGCGGCAAGGCTCGCCGGCAGATCGGCAAAGCGGACGATCCCGGCGCGTTCCAGACTTTTGCCATAGGGGTCGAGCGGGTGACTCGACAGGTAGAACCCGATCGCAGCGAACTCATGGCCCAGACGTTCGAGCGGCGGCCAATCCTCGACCACCGGCAGCGCCGGGCGCGGCGCAAAACTCGGATCGACCCCGCCAAACAGGTTCTGCTGGCGGCTCTCGCGCTCTTCGGCAGCAAGGGTGGCGCGGCGCAGCACCACCTCCGCCGCCTCAAAGCTCTGGCGCCGGTTCGGGTTGATCACGTCAAAGGCGCCGGCCTTGGCCAGTCCCTCAAACTGGCGGCGGTTGAAACTTTTTGACTCGAGCCGGCGGGCAAAATCGGCGAGGTCCTTGAACGGGCCGCGCGCCGCGCGCTCGGCGACAAGATCGGCCATCGCCTGCGCCCCCACCCCCTTGACCGCGGCGAGCGCGTAGCGGATCGCCGGCTTCTCGCCGCCGGCTTCGACCGAGAACGTCACCTGCGAGCGGTTGACATCCGGCGGCAACAGGCGAATTCCGAGCCGATCCAATTCCTGCCGAAAGACGTTCAACTTGTCGGTATTGCCGAGATCGAGCGTCATCAGCGCGGCGAGAAACTCGACCGGGTAATTCGCCTTCAGATAGGCGGTCTGATAGGACAAGAGGGCATAGGCCGCGGCGTGCGACTTGTTAAAGCCGTAGCCGGCGAATTTTGCCATCTGGTCAAAGATGTGGTGGGCGCGGGCGCGTTCGATGCCGCGCGCCGCCGCGCCCTCGACAAAGTTCTGGCGCTGCGCGTCCATCTCCGACTGGATCTTCTTGCCCATCGCCCGGCGCAACAGATCGGCGCCGCCGAGGCTGTAGCCGGCCAGCACCTGGGCGATCTGCATGACCTGCTCCTGGTAGATCATAACGCCATAGGTTTCTTCGAGGATCTCCCTGAGCGCCGGGTGCAGATAATCGGCCTCCTCCTGACCGTGCCGGACCGCGATATAGCGCGGGATGTTCTCCATCGGTCCGGGGCGGTAGAGCGCATCGACGGCGATGACATCCTCAAAGCGGTCGGGGCGCAGCTTTCTGAGCACGTCGCGAATCCCGGCGCCTTCGCACTGGAACACGCCGACCGTGTCGCCGCGGCTCAGCAGTTCAAAGGTGAGAGGGTCGTCGAGCGGCAGGTTGGAGAGATCGAGCGCGACCCCGCGCGCGGCCAGAAGATCAACGCAGCGCGCCAGCACCGTCAGGGTCTTGAGACCGAGAAAGTCGAATTTGACAAGACCGGCCGGCTCGACCCACTTCATGTTGAACTGGGTCACCGCCATGCCCGAGCGCGGATCGCGCGAGAGCGGCACCAGTTCCGCGAGCGGCCGGTCGCCGATGACAATCCCGGCGGCGTGGGTCGAGGCGTGCCGGTTGAGACCTTCGAGCTTCAGCGCAATCGCGATCAGCCGGCCGATCACCTCGTCGCCGTCGCGCTGCTCTTGGAGCAGCGGTTCCCGCGCGATCGCCTGCGCGAGGCTGACCGGGTGCGCCGGGTTGTTTGGCACCAGCTTGCACAGGCGATCGACCTGCCCATAGGGCAGCCCCAGCACCCGTCCTACATCGCGCAGCACCGCGCGCGCCTGCAGCTTGCCAAAGGTGATGATCTGGGCGACCCGGTCGGGCCCGTACTTGTCCTGGACATAGCGGATCACCTCGTCGCGCCGGTCCTGGCAGAAATCGATGTCAAAATCCGGCATCGACACCCGTTCCGGGTTGAGAAAACGCTCAAACAGAAGGCCAAAGCGCAAC
>JBOHMF010000351.1:0-4990 GCA_050730055.1 Allostellaceae bacterium | reverse complement strand
CCGTTCGAGGGATTGCAGCGCCATCGAGGTCGTGTCGGGAAGCCGGGCGAGCAGAATTTAGGCGAGGGCGCGCGGCGTGTCGCGCCAGAAATCTGCCGGCAAGGCGTGCTCCGGCGCGGCGGGACCGCTCCACCCTGACGCCAGAGACGGCAGCGGCTTGCCGGTGATCGGCTTTGGTGGCGACGGGGACGGCGCCGTCAGCGCCGGGGAGGCGGGCAGGGGTGGGACCGGCGCGGGCGGCATCGCGGATGGCGGGGGCTCCGGCGGGATCAGCGGGATCGGCGGTCCCGGCGCCGGTTGTGCGGAAGCAGGGGTCGGCCCCCACAGAAGCAGCAGCAGAACCAGCCCGACCATAGCTCTCATGCCGTAAACCGCCCTCCGCCGCACTGGGGAGCCGGCGCCAATTGACGACCGGCCCGCGCAATATGCTAGTACCCTGCGCCAATGCCGGGGAAAAGTGCGGCAACCGCGCAGGAGGTGCGGGTGGCAATGGAAGCCGCGGGAGCGGAGCGGCGCAACACCGCAGCGCAGCCGTTTGCGCCGCGCCGGACGATCGTGCTGGTCGGGCTGATGGGAGCCGGCAAAACCCGCGTCGGCCGCCGCCTCGCGGCGCGCCTTGCTCTGCCATTTTTTGATTCCGATAATGAAATCGAGACCGCCGCCGGCGAGACCATTCCGGAGATTTTTGCGAATCGGGGCGAGCCGCGCTTCCGCGAGGGCGAGCGCCGCGTGATCACCCGCCTGCTCGCCAGACCGGTGCATGTGCTGGCGACCGGCGGCGGCGCCTTTATGGACCCGCAGACACGTGCCGCGATTGCCCGCCGGGGCGTTTCGGTGTGGCTGCGCGCCGATCTCGACGTGCTGGCCATGCGGGTGACGCGCCGCGGCAACCGGCCCCTCTTGAAGCCGGGCGATCCGCGCGAAATCCTTGCCGGATTGATCGCGGTGCGTCATCCCGTCTATGCCCAGGCCGATCTCGTGATCGACAGCGGCGAGGGCGCGCCGGAGCTGACGGTAACGCGGACGATCGCCGCGCTCGCCGCCTGCCCGCTCGCCCATTCGCCCCCGGAAGAGGAAGAGACCCGATGACGGCCGCAGTGGAAACCTTGCGCGTCGAGCTTGGCGAGCGCAGTTACGACATCCTGGTCGGGACCGGGCTGATCGAGCGCGCCGGCAGCGCCATGCGGCCGCTCCTGCGGCGGCCGCAAGCGGTCGTCGTCACCGATGAGACGGTCGCGCCGCATTGGCTGCCGGCCCTGCGCGACAGTCTGGCGGCGGCCGGGATCACGCAGCATGCGGTGCTGCTGCCGCCGGGCGAGGAGAGCAAAAGCCTCGAACAATTTGGCCGGCTCGTCGATGCGATCCTCGGCTTTGGCATCGAGCGGCGGACGACGCTGGTTGCGCTCGGCGGCGGCGTGGTCGGCGATCTGACCGGGTTTGCCGCCGCGACCCTCCTGCGCGGCATCGATTTTGTCCAGATCCCGACGACCCTCCTGGCGCAGGTGGACAGTTCGGTCGGCGGCAAGACCGGGATCGATACGCGGTTTGGCAAAAACCTGATCGGCGCCTTTTATCAGCCGCGCCTCGTCCTCGCCGATATCGGGGCGCTGGCGACTTTGCCGCGCCGCGAACTTCTGGCCGGCTATGCCGAAACGGTCAAATATGGTCTCCTCGGGGATGCCGCGTTCTTTGCCTGGCTCGAAGCCAAAGGCGAGACGGTGTGCGCGCTCGCTCCCGCGGCGGTGCGCCATGCTGTTCTGACAAGCTGCGCGATGAAGGCGCGCATCGTCGCCGCCGACGAGCGCGAGAGCGGCGAGCGGGCACTGCTCAACCTCGGCCACACCTTCGGCCACGCACTCGAAACCGAGACCGGGTTTGGCGCCCGCCTGTTGCACGGCGAGGCGGTGGCGCTCGGCATGGTGCTGGCTTTCGACTTCGCGGCGCGGCTGGGCTTGGCGCCGCCCGCGGAAGCGGAGCGGGTGCGCCGCCATTTCGCGCGGATCGGGCTGCCGACCGCGCTCGCCGATGCGGGTCTCGGCGGCGTTTCCGCCGAGCGCCTGCTTGACCACATGGGTCGGGACAAAAAGGTCCGCGACGGCCGCATCACCCTGATCCTGCCGCGCCGGATCGGCGAGACGTTTGTGATGAATGATGCGCCGCTCGCCGAACTGCGCCCGTTTCTCGCGGAAGCGGCGGGCTGACGGGAGCCCTCAGGCGCCGTCCTCGCCCGGGGCTTTCAGGGTGAGCGAGAGGGCGTGCACGCGCGTCCTTAATTCCTCGGCGAGGGTTTCGTGGACGAGGCGCTGGCGCGCGAGGCGGCTCTGGCCGGCAAAGGCGGCGGCGGTGATGGTCACGGCAAAATGCGTCTCCCCCTCGGGGCGCGCGCCGGCATGACCGATGTGCCGGTGCGACTCGTCAACGATATCGAGGCGCAGCGGCGCAAAGCGCGCAGCGAGCTTCCGGCGGATCGTGTCGGCGACCACAGGCATGTTACCGATCCGCCGCCGCGCCGGCGAGAAAGTCGGCGAGATTGTCAACGGTATAGTCGAACGGGTCGCCCGCGGCGCCCTCGCTCGACCACTCGGCGGTGTGGCGCATCCAGGCCGTGCCCATGCCGAGCGCCGCAGCCGGGACGAGGTTCTTGGCGATGTCGTCGATCATCAGCGCGGCAGCGGGCGCGACCGCGTGCCGGCGCACCAGTTCGTGATAGCCGGCGAGCGCCGGCTTCGGATCGTAGCCGGCGGCGGCGATGTCGATGATCCCGCAGAACGCCTCGGCAATGCCGAGATGGGCGAGCAGCCGCTCGGCGTGCCGCACCGAACCGTTGGTATGAACGATCTTGCGCCCGGGCAGGCGCTTGAGCGCCGCGACCAGGGCGGGGTCGGCAGGCACGCAGGCGAGATCGACGGCATGGACAAAGTCCATGAACTCCTCGGGATCGACGCCATCCACCACCATCAGCCCGCGCAGGGTCGTGCCGTGCTCGCGGAAATAGGTCTTCTGGCGAAGCAGCGCCTCTTCGGGTGACAGATCAAAGCGCCGCGCAATGAATATCGTCATGCGCGCGTGGATCTGGTCAAACAGCCGACACGAGGCCGGGTAGAGCGTATTGTCGAGATCAAAGATCCAGGTCTCGATTTCGCCGAGTGGCCGGACGCGCCGCCCCTCGCTCGCCAACGCCGCCATCGCTCAGCCCGCCCGGATCAAGGTTCCTGCCCCCGAGGCTTCGGTGAACAGTTCGAGCAGGAGCGCGTGCGGGATGCGCCCGTCGAGGATCACCGCCGCCTCGACCCCGCCGTCGAGCGCCGCGAGACAGGTCTCGACCTTTGGGATCATGCCGCCGTGGATGATCCCCTCGGCGATCAGGTGGCGCGCCCCGGCGGCGCTGATCTCGGAGAGGAGTTGCCGCTCGCCGTCGAAGACGCCGGCAACATCTGTAAGGAGCAGCAGCCGCGCCGCGCCGACCGCGGCGGCGATCGCGCCGGCGACCGTGTCGGCGTTGATGTTGTAGGTCTCGCCCGCGGCGCCGACACCGATCGGAGCGATGACCGGGATGATGTCGGACTGCTTGAAGGTGGCGAGCACGCGCGCATTGATCCGCCGCGGCTCACCGACAAAGCCGAGATCGATCGGGATCTGCCGGCCGCCCTCGATCCGGCTCCTCGTCGCCTTTTCCGCCTCGACCAGACCGCCATCCTTGCCGGTCAGCCCGACGGCGCAGCCGCCGGCCGCATTGATCGCGGCGACAAGCTGTTTGTTGATCGTGCCGGCGAGCACCATCTCGACAATTTCCATGGTCTCGCGGTCGGTCACCCGAAGACCGTCGACAAAGCTGCTCTTGATGCCGAGCCGGGTGAGCATCTGGCCGATCTGCGGGCCGCCGCCATGGACGACGATCGGGTTGATGCCGACCTGCTTCAACAGAGCGACATCGCGCGCAAAGGACTGTCCGGCGGCGCGATCGTCCATAGCGTGGCCGCCGTATTTGACGACGATCGTGCGGCCGGCATAGCGTCGCATATAAGGCAGCGCCTCGGCCAGGACGGCGGCCTTGACGCGGGGATCGGCGTTGGCGATGGCCTCGGGGGTGCGGGCGGCTTCCATGACCGCGCACTCTAGCCGCGCCCGTCGGGCCTCGCCAGCGCAGACGGCGCCGCAGCCTGATCGGGGTCCCCGCGCGATTTGTCGCGCGGGGCTGGGGCAAAGCTGCCAAGCGCCGCGCGCAAAGCGGCGAGGCCGCACCCGTCGCGGGCACTGGTCAGATGAATTTCCGGGTGCGCGGCCGGGTGTCCGGCGAGTTCGGTGGCGGCGCGCCGCGCCACCGCCTCGATGTCCGCCGCGGGCACCTTGTCGATCTTGGTGAGGACGATCTGGTAGGAGACGCCGCACGCGTCGAGCAGATCAAAGAGCGGCCGGTCGGCCTCTTTGATGCCGTGGCGGGCGTCGATCAACAGACAGGTGCGGCGCAATGCGGCGCGCGTTTGCAGATAGAAACGCAAGAGCCGGTTCCAGCGCGCAATCTCGCTTTTCGCCGCCTCGGCGTGGCCGTAGCCCGGCAGATCGACCAGCACGAGCCGGTCCGAAATCTCAAAGAAATTGAGCTGGCGCGTGCGCCCCGGTGTGCGCGAGGTGCGCGCCAGCATGCGCCGGCCGCACAGTGCATTGAGAAGGCTCGACTTGCCGACATTCGAGCGCCCGGCAAAGGTAATCTCGGGCAAACCGTCGGGGGGAAGCGCGGCGGGTTCGCTGGCGGCCGCGACAAAGCGGGTCTCGCGCGCGAACAGGCGCCGGCCCGCTTCGCTTGCCGCGGGAGCGAGGTCGCGCGGCGGAAACAGCCCCGTCGCCCGTACGCTCAGGCGCTGCTGCGGTAGATCGCCCATTGCTGAGCGACGCTGAGGAGGTTGTTCCACGCCCAATAGATGACGAGTCCGACCGGAAAGGCGGCCAGCATCCAGGTGAATACGACCGGCAGGATCAGAAACATGCGCGC
>JBOHMF010000350.1:0-5000 GCA_050730055.1 Allostellaceae bacterium | reverse complement strand
CCCCGCCCTGCTCCGCCAATACCTTGGTGATCGCCGCCGTCAGCGTCGTCTTGCCGTGGTCAATGTGCCCAATCGTCCCAATGTTGCAATGCGGCTTTGTCCGCTGAAACTTCGCCTTCGCCATCGCTCGCAGCTTTCCGTCAGAAATCAGGAGGGAAGATCATCCAAACGCCTTCGCGGCCGGCACTGGAGCGGGTGATGGGGATCGAACCCACATAGCCAGCTTGGAAGGCTGGAGCTCTGCCATTGAGCTACACCCGCGCTCCACGCCGCTCGCTCCCCGGTTCCGACCGTACCCTCGTCCACCGGCCTTGCCCCGAGCCGACAACCCCGGCCGTATCTGCCGCATGTCCGAGGCGCTGGTGGAGGGGGTAGGATTCGAACCTACGAAGACGTACGTCGGCAGATTTACAGTCTGCTGCCTTTAACCGCTCGGCAACCCCTCCGGGATCGCTTGCCGCCCGGCGCAGCGGGAAAGGGGTCATAAGGTCTCGCCCCGGCTTTGTCAATCCGGGCCCTCGCGGTGGCGATGGCGCGCATCGGGGCGGCGTGATAGGTCTGCGAGATGAATCCTTCCCGGCCGCCGCGCAAGGAGCCGCTCCACCGCCGGCGCGGCGGCCCCGACACGGCCGCCGGGCGGTGGATTTATGGCCGCCACGCGGTGGCGGCGGCGCTGGCCAACCCCGAGCGGCGCTGGCACCGTCTTCTCGCTCTCGCCGCCCAGGCCGAGGAGGGGCGCGCCCTCGCCGGCGGCGCGCTCGCGGCTCGATATGGCAGCGGCGAGTCGGTCCGCGTCGTGGAGCGCGAGGCGCTCGCCGCCCTCCTGCCTCAGGGAGCCGTTCATCAAGGTCTCGCGCTGGAAGTTGAGCCGCTGGAGCCGGCCGATCTCGATGATGTGCTGCGCGCCGCGAGCGGCTCCGCGATCCTCCTCGCGCTCGATCAGGTCGGCGACCCGCACAATGTCGGCGCGGTGTTGCGCTCGGCCGCCGCCTTTGGCGCCGCCGCCGTGATCGTGACCCGGCACTGCACGCCGCTCGCCGGCGGCGCGCTCGCCAAGGCGGCTTCCGGCGCGCTCGAACGGGTGCCGCTCGTCCCCGTTGTCAATCTCGCCCGCGCGCTTGAGCGGATGAAGGAGGCGGGGTTCTGGGTCTGCGGCCTCGCGGAGGACGCTGCGGAGACTCTGGCAGCCCTCGATCTCGGCGTGCGCGTCGTCCTGGTGCTCGGCGCGGAGGAAAATGGCTTGCGGCGTCTTGTGCGCGAGCGCTGCGATCATCTCGCCCGCCTGCCGACCCACCCCTGGCAGCCGACGCTCAACGTTTCGAACGCCGCCGCGGTGGCCCTCTACGAACTGATCCGCCGGCGCGGCTGATTTTTCTCGCCGGCCCACAATGCTATAAGGGCGCGGCCGGGCCGGGTTAGCACAGTGGCAGTGCAGCGGTTTTGTAATTCGACCTCGGCCGTCCCCCCTCATATCATCGTGTCCTCGAAAGCCGCGGATTGCCTGGCTTTTCGGGGTCCGCAAACGTTCTTCATCCCGCTCCATATCGCCCCGTGCTACCGAGTTCGGTAGCAATTTCGGTAGCAAGACGGACCGAATGTTCTCGGCAGGTTCCCGCCGGCGCGCCGACGGCTGTAGGCACGCAAAACTCGCGTCCGGCCATCTCGCCATAACCCAAACGAGTTGTCGGTAACGCGCTACACGGCTCGCCGCGAGTGGGATAGCTGTCTCAGCGGGCACGGAAAGCCTCGTCGAAGAGGCCGTGAAGGGCGGCGCGGACGGCATGCCTGTCGCCGCGCTCGGCGGGCGATAGAAGGCCGAACCTGACCAGCTTCTCCATCTCGCTCTCGTGCAACTCGACCGTCACGCAAAAGCAGCCGTGCCGGCGCCGCTCGCGGCAGAGCCGGACGCGCCGCGCCCCCGGCGACGGTGCGGCGTCGAGAACACCCATCACTCCCTGCCCTCCGGCGGCATGACCTCGGCGCTGACCGAGCGCCCGCACTCACCGCCCTGGCACGGCATCAAATAACATGGGGCGATTATCGGCGCCGCGTCGGTGAAAGGATGCGGGCGCTTGCCGCAAAGTTTCGGCGCGAGGAGGCGGAGCAGCAGGCCGCGGCGCAGCAGGCGGCGGCGCGGCAGGCGGCAGCGCAGCAGGCACAGCAGTGCCGCCAGCTTGCGGCCGTTGTGATGCTTCAAACGACCCCCATCGATGCAGCCGAGGCACAACAAATCCAGCGCTGTCCGCAGCTCGCGCAGTACGTGATGTTCCGCAACATGATCCGCTATACGAACGACGCGCTGAGGGCAACCGAGCCGAGTGCCCCGCAATCCTGGCACTGCGAGCACTCCGTCTTTGGCGGGGTGAATTGCGACAGCCGGTGAAGGTAGAAGATCGTGGCTTCGAGATAAGCGCGCCTTTCTCGCGCGTTCAGCGCTCACCGATCTTTCGTTCGCGTGATACCGGCGGCCTTGAGGATGTTCAGCAACGTCCCTTCGCCCCTGAGGTTCTGCGGCACGCTCAGCACCTTGCCGCCGGGGCAATGCCAGATTTCATGGCCGCCGTGGCGAGCGTTGCGCACAGAGCGGCAGCCATGTTCTTCGAGAAGCCGGCGCAGCTCCCGGTAAGAGAGCGAGGCCACGCGGCCTCAGGCGGGAACGACCGTGAATTGCGGCTGCCGGGCCGGTGCGTGCCCGAGTTCTTCCTCGATCAGATCAAGCGCGACTGCCCTCGCGGCCGTCTCCGCCTCTTCGCGGCTGTCACACTCGACCGTGAGGCCGGGCAGGTCACCGCTTGTCGCCAGCCAGACCCCCTCGGGCAGGCGCCGGATATTGAGGGCGATGTGCTCGAATTTCACTGCAGCTTTCTCTTCGCACAAAAGCGCGCAAGAGAGTTGGGGCCGGCGCCATCCCGATATCAATCCAAGCGTTTTCTGTAGAACCGGCGGTCCGGCCGATTTCCCGAATCACCCCGGTCGCAGCCAGGCATCGATCGCGGCATCGGCGAGCACAAGGATCACCCCGGCGACGGCCTCGGGATTGCGGCCTCTGTGGCGATCAAGCTGGCCGAGCATGACCGGCTCCGCGATCCCCTCGGGTGCGATCAGGATCGCGAGGGGGGCATCGAATGGCGGCGAGGAGCGCCGGCCCGGGCGCGAGCGCGCGCGGGCGTGCCAGCAGGATGCCGGTTGCGGATTACATCTCGCCGTCGCGCGGCCGCATGTCGGTCTTGATTGCGGCCTCGGCGAGCTTGAGCAGCGCCGCGGCGATCAGCTCGGCGCCCAGCCCGACGGCGCGCAGGGGGTCGAGCACGGCCGCGCCCAGCGCCGCGGCGCCGTCATAGATGGTCAGCCGGATTGCCTCGCCGTTGTCAGCGAGAACCGCCCGCACGGTGCCAATAGCGGTCAATAAAGAAGTCTGTCTATTGGCGGAATTGCTCGCTCCCGCAGTAGGCTCACCATCGGCGAAAACGCGCTCCGCGAGGCTCTGCGGGGCATTGTCGAGAGCGGCCAGGGCGGCGGCGATCTGGGCCAGCAGCGCGCCCAGCCCGGCCGAGAAGCCGTCGCGCACCATCGTCTCGACAAGCTCGGCGCGCATGGCGAGCAAGCGGTCGCGCAGCGCGGCGGCGGAATCGGCGGACGGCGCGGACGGGGTGCGGGTCATGCGCACCCGCCCGCGCCGATAATCTCCGCGAGCGCTTCATCCCAGGACAGATGAGGCTCCTTCTCCAACAGATGCCGCAATCGTTCTTCGAGGTCGGCGGCCAGAAGGATCGTCGCTGCATCGGGCACGACCTTCGCGACGCCGTGCGCGGCGAGTTTTTGTTCAAGAAACTCGATGAGCTGGCGCGAGGTCATCGCATTCAGCTCGACCCGCCGGGCGCGCAGAAAGGCAATCTCATCGCGGGTCGCGCCGTGCCGTTTCCGGGTCTCAGCGCGCGCCTCAAAGTCTTTAACCGTGACCGGCTCGGACTGGAGATTCAGCGCTTCCATGTCGGCGAGCCGCAGCCCCAGATCAACGAGCGGCACGGCATCGTCATAGACGTAGCGGCGCCCGTCTTCGGCGAGCGTGCCGAAGATCGAAAAGCCGGCAATGTCGAAGTCGTGCAGAACAAAGACGCTGTCGATCTGCGGCGCCAGCCGGTCGAGCAACAGCCGGCTCGCCGTGACCGACCTGCCCTTGGTTGACATCGTTGCGAGGTCGAACCGCTCGACGATCCGCGCCGCCCGCAACAGCGGGTCGAAGCCCTCCTTTTCGACAAACAGGATGTTGCGGTAGCGGTAGGCCGAACCGGCGGTCGGGAACCGCTTATCGATAGTAATTTCGGCCGCCGGTCCAAGCCATGGCCGCATGCCGAGATAGCTGCGGACATCGATGGTGCCGAGCGGGACCGTGCGGCCGGTATGGGGCTCCGTGAAGTGGCCGCGGGCATCGAACACGACATCCCAATCCGCACACAGTTGCGGGTGCGCGGCGACGAAATCCGACAATAACGTCTGCGTGAAATAGGCGCTGTCGAGCTTGTCGGCGCCAGTGAGGCGAAGGATGTAGGGCCGTGCCGCATACATGATCTGGCGCGCATTGGCCGGCAGCCTGCCGTCATCAGAAGCCTTTGCATAGGCGTCCGGCATGACGGCCCATGCCGCTTCCCTGATCGTGATTTGGCGCGGCGATCTGACCATTGCTCGATAGGCTGCGCCGGCGGCGGTCTTGACGGCTTGTTCGAGCCCGCGCCGGAAATCCGCCAGAACTGGTGTCTTGCCGTCGCTGGCGAGCCGCAGATACGGCGTGATCAGGCTGAGAACGAGTTGTAATAGCCGGTCTTGGCGCCGGGGACGCGGCAATGAAGCCCGCACCCGCTCAGTGTCCGTCCGGGATCTTATTGAAGTGTATAGGGCTGTTGTGATGGAGTGCGGTGGCCGGCAAGGAGGGGCTGCCGATGGGGACGGCGGAAAACCGGGCGAAATACAACCGCGATCACCTGCGCTACCCGAGCGACCCC
>JBOHMF010000349.1:0-5026 GCA_050730055.1 Allostellaceae bacterium | reverse complement strand
CTGAGAAACCGATCAAACGACCGTTTGTCAAATGCCATCGACCGCGCAACCGTATTAGAACGTATATCACTGCCTCGTCGGCTGTCACCACGGGAAAAAGCGAAAATATCTGGAGTCTTGGGGCCTATTACAGCAACACTACACATGCATATCGAATTCCAGAGTGGTGATCCTGAAGCATTTATATTTGCAAATGATATTACCGAAGCATTTATTCGGTCTGGTTGTCCGCCAATCACTGGCGGACCAAATTCATTTCCATACGAAGTTGTGCTTGGCGTCCATTTCTCCGCTGCAAGCCATGCGCTAGAATCACAAGTCCAAACTGCACTTGCGGCGTTAGAAATACCATGCCGAACGAGAGCATGGGAACCGCTTTGGATGCAACCCATACCTAGGACCGCGCCTCGGCGAAACGTTCGTATTTTTGTCGGCTCAAAGCCGCCCCCGGATCTCCCATTTCCGTACACATGGACAGCACAGCAAAGCGACACGACAAATACGACCAACAATGCGACTATAGGGGAGTAAAGTATATAATTCCCTTTGAAAACACCTTTATGATGTACCTGCCGCGGCTCTGCGAGCACTGCCTCAATCCCAGCTGCGTCGCCTCCTGCCCGTCGGGATCGATCTACAAGCGCGAGGAGGACGGTATCGTCCTGATTGACCAGGACAAGTGCCGCGGCTGGCGGATGTGCGTCTCGGGCTGCCCGTACAAGAAGATCTATTACAACTGGACCACCGGCAAGGCGGAGAAGTGCATCTTCTGCTATCCGCGCATCGAGGCGGGCCAGCCCACCGTCTGTTCGGAAACCTGCGTCGGACGCATCCGCTATCTCGGCGTGCTGCTCTATGACGCCGATCGCATCGAGAGCGCGGCCAGCGTCGAGAACCCGCAGGATCTCTATGAGGCGCAACTCGACGTATTTCTTGATCCGCACGATCCGGCGATCGCGGCGCAGGCGCGCGCCGACGGGGTTGCCGATGCCTGGCTCGACGCGGCGCGGCGTTCGCCGACCTACAAGATGGCGGTGGAGTGGCGCATCGCCTTCCCGCTGCACCCCGAATTCCGCACCTTGCCGATGGTGTGGTACGTGCCGCCGCTGTCGCCGATCCAGTCGCACGCCAATGCCGGCACGATCGAGACCACGGGCGAGTTGCCGGATGTGCGCTCCCTGCGCATCCCGGTGCGCTATCTCGCCAACCTGCTCACCGCCGGAGCCGAGGCGCCGATCGTCGCCGCGCTCGAACGCATGCTGGCGATGCGCGCCTTTTATCGCGGACGGCAGTTTGGCGAGGCCGACAACCCCGCCGTTCTCAAACAGGCCGGGATCACGCTCGAACAGGTCGAAGAGATGCACCGCTACCTCGCGATCGCCAATTACGAGGACCGCTTTGTCATCCCGACCAGCCATCGCGAACAGGCGGACGACGCCTACGAGTTGCGCGGCAATTGCGGCTTTTCGTTTGGCAACGGGTGCGATGCGGGCGATCCGCATTCGAGCCTGTTTGGCGGCAAGATGGGGCGGCGCAAGCTGTTGCCGACCCGCATGCTGGATAGCTGAGGGAGATCCCGGCATGATCGCCCTGCGCGCCCTGGCGGCGCTGCTCGGGTATCCCCATCCCGAACTGCGCACGGCCCTGCCCGAGATCGCCGAGGTGCTGCGCGCCGCGCCGCGCCTCCCGCCCGCGGATCGCGCGGCGCTGATGGCGCTGATCGACGAGATCGCCTCCGGTGATCAGCTCGATGCCGAGGCGCGGTATGTCGAACTGTTTGACCGCGGGCGCGCCACCTCGCTCAACCTGTTTGAGCACCTGCACGGCGACGCGCGCGACCGCGGACAGGCGATGGTGGAACTGAAGCGGATGTACGAAGCGGCCGGCTTTGTCCTCGCCACAAAGGAACTGCCGGACCATCTGCCGGTGCTCCTCGAATATCTGAGCGAGCGCGATCGCACCGAGATCGCGGATGTGCTCGGCGACTGCGCGCATATCGTGCGCTCGATCGGCGAGGCGCTCTTGAAGCGCCAAAGCCGCTACGCCGCCGTGCTTCAGGCGGTGCTGCGGATCGCCGGCGAGCCGCCGCTCGACGCCGCGCGGGCCGCCCGGCAACCCCAGGAGCGGCTCGATCTCGATCGCGACTGGGCCGAACGTCCGGCCTTTGAACCCGATGCCGCCAGCACCAATCTTCCGTTCGGCTCGGCAGGCAAGCCATGAACGGCGCCACCTATCTCCACGAGTTTCTGTTTGGCATCTATCCCTATATCTGCCTCGCGGTGCTGTTTCTCGGTTCGCTCGCGCGCTTTGACCGCGAGCCGTTCACCTGGAAGAGCGATTCGTCGCAGATGCTGCGCACCCGCGAACTGCGGCTCGGCTCCAACCTGTTTCATTACGGCGTGATCGTCGTGGTGCTCGGTCATTTTGTCGGCTTTCTCACCCCCGACGCATGGCTCGACTGGGCGCTCAACCCTTCGCAGCACGAGTTGCTGGCGATGGTCACCGGCGGCATCGCGGGCGCGGTTGCCATTGTCGGCCTGTCGATCCTGCTGCACCGGCGTCTCGGCGATCCGCGCATCCGCCGCAACAGCCGCAAATGGGACATCGCCGTGGTGCTGTTCCTGTGGCTGCAACTCGCGCTCGGTCTCGCCTCCGTGCCGGTCTCGGCCCAGCACATGGACGGCGCGATGTTTATGACCCTGGTCGCCTATGTGAAGGGGATCGTGACCTTCCGCTTTGACGCGGCGCAACTCCTCGTCGGCGTGCCGGTGGTCTATCGCGTGCACATCCTGGTCGGCTTCACGATCTTTCTGATCTCGCCGTTCACCCGCATGGTGCATATCTGGAGCGGCGTCGGGGCGCTCGCCTATCTGTTCCGGCCCTATCAGATCGTCCGCTCGCCGCGTTCGCCGCGGGCGCGCAAGGTCACCCCGCTGTGAGTGTCTCGGTCAACGGTGTCGCAATCGCGACCGAGGCATGGCCAAACGCCGCGCTTGCGGCGGTGCGCGAACTGCTGCGGCAGCGGGCCGTTGCCACGGGGCTGCTGGCAGCGGGCGCCAACGATGCCGAGGTCGAGGCGGCCATCGAGCGCCTGCTCGAACAAGAGGTCCCGGTGCCCGCGCCCGGCGAAGCCGAGTGCCGCCGCTACTATGACGGACACCCGAACGAGTTTCGCAGCGGCGACTTGGCTTTTGTCCACCACATCCTGTTCCAGGTGACGCCCGGCGTGCCGGTGAACCCGGTTCGCGCGATCGCCGAGCGCACCCTGATGGCGGTGCTGGCGGACCCCGGCGATTTCGCCGCGCAGGCGCGCGAGCTGTCGAACTGCCCATCGGGCGTGTTTGGCGGCAATCTCGGCCAGATCGGCCGCGGCGAGAGCGTGCCGGAGTTTGAGACGGCGGTCTTTGCCGACGGCTCGATCGGCATTCTGCCGCACCTCGTAAAGACGCGCTACGGCTTTCATGTCGTTGCTGTCGATCACCGCGTTCCGGGCGAAGCCGTCCCGTTTGCCGCGGTCAGGGAGCGGATCGCCGATCAGCTTGCGGCCGGCGTGCAGCAGCGGGCGCTGATGCAGTACGTCGCGCTCCTCGCCGGCGAAGCGGAGATCTCCGGCGTCGATCTCGCGCAGGCCTCGTCGCCACTGGTGCAGTAAACCGCGCCGGGTTCGCCGTTACACCCGCGGGCGCCCCGATCGCCGGACAGGCAAGGAGCCCGATCACAGGGCACGTCTTGATCGCTTGCAGCGCATGATCATCCACCTGCGCCAGAAGGCGCAAGGCCGCAGGGTTGCGTTTCGGGTGCCGCGCTATAAGATATATGTGATATGAATGTTAAGTGTCAGCCAGCGCAGCGGCATCGGATTGGCGCCCTGGCGCCGGGAGTGAGCAATGTCCTACGTCGTCAACGAGGCGTGCATCAAGTGCAAGTACATGGACTGCGTCGAGGTCTGCCCCGTGGACTGCTTCTACGAGGGGGAAAACATGCTGGTCATCCACCCCGACGAGTGCATCGATTGCGGGGTGTGCGAGCCGGAATGCCCGGCGGAGGCGATCCTTCCTGACAGCGATCCCGCGGGCGAGCCGTGGCTGGAGCACAACCGCACCTATGCAACCCAATGGCCCAACATCACGCGCAAGGGCGCCCCGCCGGAGGATGCCGACGCCTG
The DNA here is from genome assembly GCA_050730055.1 of Allostellaceae bacterium. Taxonomy (GTDB): domain Bacteria; phylum Pseudomonadota; class Alphaproteobacteria; order ATCC43930; family CGMCC-115725; genus AP-15. The sequence goes on along the minus strand of JBOHMF010000349.1, from coordinate 861 downwards.
GAAGGATGCAGGCGACAAATTCGCCCGCTTCTTTTCGCCAAAGCCGGGAGGAACTGCGCGGTAACACCGGCCGCCGGCGTGCCGTCCGTCAAACGCGCGACGGCGCAGTTCAGGGCGCCGCCGCCACGCGCCGGTGTGTGCTCCCCCGCGCTCTCGATAAAGGCGCAGTCCCGTCGAGCTCCAGCGCTCGGGCGAGCGCCCGCTGCGGCCTCACCAGATCGGCGAGCGTATAGCCGTCGAGCGTGGCCAGAAACGCATTTGTCGCGTCGCGCAACGCACTGCGCAGGACGCAACAGCCCTCGATCCGACAATAGCCCTCGCTGTCTTGCAGGCAGCCGAGCACGCCCAATTCTTCTTCCATGTCGCGGACGACCGCACCGACATTGATCTGGGTCGGCTTTCTGGCAAGTCGAATGCCGCCCCGCCGGCCGCGAATCGTCTCCAGATATCCGCGCTGCCCGAGTTCGTGGACGACCTTCATGATATGCCCTTTGGAGATGTCAAAATGCGCGACAATCTCGGGGATCGTGGACAGGGTGTCCCCTTTCACGCCGACATACATCAGAACGCGCAGTGCATAATCCGTATGAAGTGTGAGGCGCATCGGACTCCTTTCCCGTACCCCCTGTTCCTTGGCGGGCGCACCCTGACAGCATATCGTGTAACGATATAGAATTTTTACATCAAATATTAAGGTCGGCACACCCGGCAGACCGGATGGCGCGCCGCGCGCTTCCTGTATCCGGATCACGGCCGCCTATTTACACGCCCTGCCGCCGCTCGCGAGCGTTTGCGCCGATCGGTGCCGGGCGGGATGCCGTGATCGGCCTCTTCACGCGCCTTTGGGGCGGACTGCTGCCG
>JBOHMF010000348.1:0-5049 GCA_050730055.1 Allostellaceae bacterium | reverse complement strand
GCGCTCGGCCCCTCGCGGCGGATGCCCGCCGCGCGATCGCGCACCCAACCGAGGCGGCGCCGGTAGCGCCGCGTGGCGACGCCGCCGCCGACAGCGGCGGCCACCAGCCCAAAGGTCACGGTCAGAACCACGGCAAAGGCCACCGCCGCGAGGGTCGGATCGAGGGTTGCGGGCATGTTCAGATCACCTCAAGCAACGCGCGGTCGAGACCGTAATACTCGGCCCGCGGCAGAAAGTACGGGCGCACGCCGGCCGATTTGAAGACGCCGCGCAACTTGCCGTCGGTCGTTTCGCCCTGGAACTGAAAGGTGAAGAGGTCCTGGGTGGTGATGACATCGCCCTCCATCCCGACGATCTCGGTGACCTGGACGATGCGCCGCATACCGTCGCGCATCCGGCTGATCTGGACAATCAGGTTGACGGCCGCGGCAATCTGCGTGCGCACCGCGCGCGCGGGCAGATTGATGCCGGTCATCCCGACCATGTTTTCCAGCCGGGTCAGCGCCTCGCGCGGGCGGTTGGCATGGATCGTACTCATCGAGCCGTCGTGGCCGGTGTTCATCGCCTGCAACACGTCGAGCGCCTCGGCGCCGCGGATCTCGCCGAGGATGATGCGGTCCGGGCGCATGCGCAGCGCATTGCGCACAAGCTCGCGCATGGTGATCTCGCCGGTGCCTTCGATGTTGGGCGGGCGGGTTTCGAGGCGCACGACATGGGGCTGCTGGAGTTGCAACTCGGCGGCGTCCTCGATCGTCACCGTGCGCTCGACTGCGTCGATCATGCGCGACAAGGCGTTCAAAAGCGTTGTCTTGCCGGAGCCGGTGCCGCCGGAAATGAGGATGTTGAGGCGCGAGCGCGCGGCGATCTTGAGGAGGATCGCCATCGCCGGTGAGATATTGCCCTGCTGCGCCATGATGTCGAGGGTGATCGATTTCTTGGAAAACTTGCGGATCGAGATCGACGGGCCGTCGATCGCCAGCGGCGGGATGATGATGTTGACGCGGCTGCCGTCGGCGAGACGGGCATCGACCAGCGGCTGCGATTCATCGATGCGGCGGCCGATGCGCGTCACGATCTTGGCGGCGATGTTCATGACGTGCTGATCGTCGCGGAACTGCACCTCGGTCGTTTCGAGCTTGCCGCGCCGCTCGACGTAGACCTGCTTTGGCCCGTTGACCATGATATCGGTCACGCTCTCGTCGGCGAGCAGCGGTTCGAGGGGACCGAGGCCCAGCATGTCGGCGATCAGCGAATCGACCAGTTCGCGCTGCTCGACATAGTTGAGCTGGATCTTGGTCTCGTTGAGGAGATCCTTGACCCAGCTTGTCAACTGCCCTTCAAAAGCGGCGCGCGGCATGGTGGCGGCGGCGGCCACGTCCATGTGTTCGAGGACGAGCGGCTGGATCTGCAATTTTGCCGTTTCGACGATCGTGCGATTGGGGCGGCGCCCGCTGCCCGCATCGCCTGGTTCGCGCCGGGTGGGCGAATCGTCGCGCGATTCGGCGGACTGGGGCGGCGCCTGACTGCGCAGCCTCTGCATGATCGCGGTGACGAGATCGCGCTGCTGCATCGCCCCGATCTCGATCTCACTGCGCGCCAGTTGGGTCTGCACCGCCGCCTCGACAATCTTGGCCCATTCCCGGCGCCCGAACGATTTGCGGATCTCGGGCGGGATTTCGAGGCTGAGCTGGGCGGTGACCTGATCGCGCAAGGCGGCGAGAGCATCATCCTCGACAGCCTCGGAGGCTTCCTCCGCACCGGACGCGGCAGGTTCCGGGGCCACGGGTTCGGGGAGCAAACGGGCGCGAGGATCGGAAGCGGGGGGCGCCGCCGCCCCATTGGCAACAACAACCTGGTCAGGAACCGTGGCACCGTTGAGAGCGGCACCGCCCTCGCCGAGGGCGGTGCCATTGACGGCCTCCTCGGGGGCGGTTGGTTCAGGCGCGCCGTCGGCGGCGGTGCGCGCACCGCGCGCCGACAGGGCGGCGATGCGCGCTTCGAGACTGCCCGCCGGGGACGAGCGCTTGAACGGACCTACCATAGCGAGCGCAGGGTAAAGAGACGACGTTTCTGATTTTTCTCGGTCGCGCCGGCGACCGCCGCCACGATCTGCCGCAATTCGCGCAGGATCGGGCTGCGCGGCGCCACCACCGGCAGGGGTTGGCCGGAATTGGTGGCCTCGCCCGCCGATTTGGGATCGTAGGACAGGCTGACATCGAGCGGCTTGCCGATCCCTTTTTCAAACTCGCCCTTGCCGACCACGGCGCGCTCGCCCGGAGCGCCGGCCTCGATCAGGATCAGCGCCGCCTGGGGGGCCTGCTCGCGCACCAGGGTCTGCAACCGGATCGTGTCCCTGAGCCCGGCGAGGCTGCGCTCGCAGACGAGAACGGCGCGGTTTGCCGTGGCCAGCACGACGCGCTGCAACGGCGTCGCCCCGCGCGGCAGATCGATGACGATCCAGGCGAACTTGCGGCGCAACTCGTGCAGCAGCATGTCGATCGCACCGGCATCGATCGTCAGCCCCTCGGCCATCGACGCCTCGGCCGCCAGCACGCGCAGATGATCGTTCACCTTGACCATGGCGCGCTCGATAAACAGGCTGTCGATGCGCGAGGGCTGTTCGAGCGCCTCGCACAGCCCGTTCCCCGGATCGGTGTCGAGCTTCAGCGCGACGGTCCCGAAGTGGAGATCGAGATCGATCAGCGCCGTTGCTTCCTGCCGCTCCTCGGCCAGGAGCCAGGCGCAGGACACGGCGGCGGTGGTGGTGCCGACCCCGCCGCGGCTGCCCATGAACACCACGACCCGGCCAAGCCCGGCATCGGCCGCGCCCGGCTGGGCGGTGGTGTGGCGGTCGAGGAGGGCCGCCAGCGCGTCTCCGGCCAGCGGCTTGACAAGATAGTCGTTGGCTCCGGCCGACAGGAGACCGCGGAACAGACCCACATCGTTGACCGTCCCGAGCGCGATGATGCGCAGATCCGGTCCGCCGATGGCGCGCGCCGCACTGATCTCCGAGATCGGCGCGGCCGAATCGGCGATATCGAGGATCAGGACGCGCGGCGGCAGACCCTCGCGCAACCGCCTGAGCGCCGCCTCCTGCGTCGGCTCGGCAAAGACCTCGTCGTCGAGCTGCCGCTCGCGGATAAGGCCTTGCAGGAGATCGAGCGTCTCATGGTCGGGCAGAACCGCGAGCACCCCGGAGCGCGCCGCCGGGGCCGGCAGTGAACGGGCCTCGCTCATGGCGAACCACCCGTTGAGGTGCTGGCCTGCTTGGGTTCTTTCACCTTGCCCTCCAGATAGTTATTGACCGCCTTGACGGCCGGCTCGCCATCGGCCCGCGCGAGCGGCCGGCCGCCGGCCAGATCGGCGGGACTCGCCACCATCAGACCGAGATCGGTCGCGGTGGCGCACCCCAGATTGCTCGACGGCTGATTGGTGAATTCCGAATAGGGCCGCTCGCTCCAGTTCGGGCAGGCCGGCAATGTGACGGTGTAGCGGCCGATTTCGACAAGGGCGCGGTTTGGCGGCAGGGCGGCGAGCGCGATCGGTTCGGCGACGATGCCATGGCCCAAGAGCAGGCGTCCGATCGCCGCCTCGCGCCGCCCGGCGAGAGCCGGCGGGCCGGACGCGGCAACCTGCACGCGGTCGGAGGGGCGGATCGCGCCCGTCGCGAGAAGCCGCGAGAGGCGCACCGCCTCGCCCCAGGCGAGATGGTCCGATCCGGGGCGGAAGCGGAAAATGCGCTGGCTCGCGGCGCTGTCGATGGTCAGCGCGGTGGGCGCCTGCGTCTTTGTATAGGTGGCGACGCCGGGTTGGCAGGCGGCCAGCGCGAGAAGGGCCGGCGCGGCGAGCGGGAGGAGAGAATGTTTCATGGTCACATCCCCCTCAGAGTTGGAAACCGGCCGGGCCGACGAGACCCTGGCCGCCGGCGCCGAGCGGGCCGCGCGGCGGGGCCGGCAGCTTCTGACGGTATGTCGAAGCGTCGAGGACGCGCTGCATGTCGTGCGGCAGCTCGAACCCGTTGAGCGGGTCGGCGAGGCTCGTCTCCACCGGCTTTACCAGATAGGGCGTGACGATGATGACGAGTTCGCTCTCGCCGTGCTGGAACTGGCTGGAGCGGAACAGGGCGCCGAGGATCGGGATGTCGCCGAGGGCGGGAACCTTGGTGATCGTCTGGGTCGAGGTGTTCTGCAACAGCCCGGCCAGCGCGAAGCTTTCGCCGCTGCCCAGTTCGACCGTCGTATCCGCCTTCCGCTCGGTGAGGGCCGGGATCGTGAACCCGCTCAGCGTCACCTCGCCTTGCGTGCTCAACTCGCTGACTTCGGGCTTGATGCGCAGATTGAGATGGGTGGCGTCGATGACGGTTGGGGTGAAGGCGAGTTTGACGCCGAACTCCTTGAATGCGACGGTAATGGTCGGCACCGTCCCAGCCGTGCCGCCCTGAACGATCGGCACCGGGAACGCGCCGCCGGCGAGAAAATTGGCGGGCTGGCCCGACATCGTGGTCAGGTTCGGTTCGGCCAGTTCGGTCACGTACCCCTCCTGCGCGAGGGCGTCGAGTTCGGCGCTGATCGCCTGCCCTGCGATGCGCCCAAAGACGATCGAACTCGGGCTGACGCCGTTGGTGGCGACCGGATTTTGGGTGGCGAAACTCAGCGTGCCAGGCTTCCCTGTAATCGGATTGATGCCGATTTTCTGCCAGTTGATGCCAAACTCCTTGAGGACGCTGCGGCTGACCTCGGCGATGCGGACGCGCAGATTGACCTGGTCCGGGGTGGCGATTTGCAGATGATCGATGATGAAGTCCTTGGCATGCTTGGGATCGAGCTGCATCGCCAGGGTGCGCAGCTTCTCGGCATCGCCGGCGCTGGCGACGAGACCGCTCAGCACCAGATGGTCGCCGAGCGAGGCGACCCGCACCGGCTCACCCGGCACCAGCGCGGCGATCGCCTGGCGCAGTTGCGAGAGATCGTGGGTGACGCGCACCGGCGAATTCAGCAGGACATTGTTCTGCGCATCGACCGCATAGATCACGGTCTCGCCCGGCGCCTT
>JBOHMF010000347.1:0-5065 GCA_050730055.1 Allostellaceae bacterium | reverse complement strand
CAGCAGCACCGTGCGCTGGTCGGGCGGCAGCCGGCCCACCGCACATCGCACCTCGTCGAGGCCGAGGCGCGCCTCGACACGCCGCACCGGGGCATCGGAGCCCAGGCGATCCTCGGCAACCCCATCGCTTTCCTTGCGCACATCGCGCGCCCGCACCTGGTCGATCCAGATCGTCTGCACGATACGGAACATCCAGCTGTCAAACCGCGTACCCTCCTGAAACTGGTGCTGACGCGACAGCGCCCGCTCGCACGCCGCCTGAACGAGATCGTCGGCCTCCATCACCGAGCCGGTCAGACCGCGCGCAAAACGGCGCAAACGCGGCAGCACCGCTACCAGTTGATCGCTGAACCGGGGCGTCACGGGGTTGCTGCCCGCAACCAGGCGTAGGTGTACTGCTGCCATTTACCTCCTAAAGGACAACGTCCCCTCGGGAGGTTTATTCCGGGGAGGCCGCCTTGTGAGGGCGCCGGCGGCGCGCCGCCGCGTGGCGCAGTGTGCCTATCGCGCTGCATAGGGGAAAGCTAGCACGGAGCCGATTCCCGGCAACAGTGGCCTCTGGGTGCGACCGAAGAGTCATGGCGTGGGGTGGGTTTAGGCTTCACAAACCGTGGCCGAGACGGCATTCTCGGCCGCGCGTGTCGCTCTGCCCGAGCAGGAAAAGCCACGATGAAGGTCGCCATCGTCAAGGAACGGCGGGCCTATGAGCGCCGTGTCGCGGCCTCGCCCGACAGCGTCAAGCGTCTCGTCGCGATGGGGCTCGAAGTCGCCATCGAGAGCGGGGCGGGCGCCGGCGCCAGTCTTCCCGACACCGCCTATGCCGCCGCCGGCGCTGCCATCGCTGCCGATCCGGCGGGCACGCTGTCGGGCGCCGGGATCGTTCTCAAGGTGCAACGGCCGCTGATCGGCGACGGTGCGGACGAGCTCGGTCTCATTGCGCCGGGGGCGGTGCTCGTGGGCCTGTTGCAGCCGTTGCAGAACCGCGCCGATGTCGAAGCCTATGCGGCGGCCGGTCTCAACGCCTTTGCGCTTGACCTCTTGCCGCGAATCACCCGCGCCCAGGCGATGGACGCGCTCTCTTCGCAGGCCAATCTGGCCGGCTACCGGGCGGTTCTCGACGCCGCGGCCGAGTTCGGGCGGGCCCTGCCGATGATGATGACCGCGGCCGGCACGATCAAGGCGGCGCGCGTCCTCATCATGGGCGCCGGGGTTGCCGGTTTGCAGGCGATCGCCACCGCCCGCCGTCTCGGCGCTGTGGTGTCGGCGACCGATGTGCGCGCCGCCACCAAGGAGCAGGTCGAAAGCCTCGGCGCCACCTTCCTCTCGGTCGAGGCGGCCGAAGCCGCTCCGGCCGAAACGGCCGGCGGCTATGCCCGCGAAATGGGCGAAGATTACGCCCGCCGCCAGCGCGAGCGGATCACCGAGGCCTTGAAGCGGACCGACATCGTCATCTGCACCGCCCTCATTCCCGGACGGCGCGCGCCGGTCCTCTTGACCGAATCGATGATCGCCGCGTTGGCGCCGGGTTCGATCGTGGTCGATCTCGCCGTCGAGGCCGGCGGCAATGCCGAGGGCAGCCGGCCGGGCGAGATCGTGATCACCGAGGGCGGGGTCAAGCTGATCGGCCATGCCAACGTCCCCTCCCGCATCGCCACCGATGCGAGCCAACTCTATGCGCGCAACCTCCTCGCCTTTCTCGGCCTGATCGTTGCCGAGGGCGGTTTGCGGATCGATCCTGCGGACGAGATCATCAAGGCGACGCTCTTGACCCAGGACGGCGCGATCGTCAATCCGGCCCTGGCCCCGCCCGTCCCCGCCAGTTGAGGAACGCCGCATGGCCCACCCCGCCCCCTTGGCCCAGAGCGCCGGCGGTCTCGCCGCCGAGGCCGATCGGCTTGCCAGCCACCTGCATGCGCTCACCCACCAGCTCGCCGGGCAGGTGCCGCACGCGGCGGCCGGCGGCGTGCCCTTTGTCTTTGAGCTGACCGTTTTTGTGCTCGCTGTCTTTGTCGGCTATCACGTCGTCTGGCGCGTCACCCCGGCTCTGCACTCGCCGCTGATGAGCGTCACCAACGCGATTTCGAGCGTCATCATCGTCGGCTCCCTGATCGCCGCCGGCCTCTCCGAGTGGAGCTTTGCCCGGATCATCGGGTTTGTTGCCGTGGGTCTCGCCGCGGTCAACATCTTTGGCGGCTTTATCGTGACCCAGCGCATGTTGCAGATGTACCGCAAGAAACGATAGCGGGGCGAGCGTGAGCGCAAACTTGGCGGCCTATCTTTATCTGATCGCCTCGATCTTTTTCATCCTGGCGTTGCGCGGTCTGTCCTCGCCCGAGACGGCGCGGATCGGCAACATCTATGGCGTCATCGGGATGGTGATTGCGATTGTCACCACCCTCCTGATGCCGCAGGTCGTCGGCCATTGGAGCTACTGGCTGATCGGGGTCGGCATCGTCATCGGCGGCGCGATCGGCACCTATGTCGCGCTCAAGATCCACATGACGGCGCTGCCGCAGCTTGTCGCGGCATTTCACAGCCTTGTCGGTCTGTCCGCGGTCTGCGTCGCCGCCGCCGCCTTTTCCTTCCCGCAAATCTACGACATCGGCTTCCCCGGCGCGATCCATCTCGAAAGCCGGATCGAGATGTCGATCGGCATGGCGATCGGCGCCATCACCTTCACCGGCTCGATCGTTGCCTTTGCCAAGTTGCAAGGTCTTGTCAGCGGCCGGCCGTTTGTCTTTCCGCTGCAGCATCCCGTGAACGCCGCTCTCGGCATCCTCCTGGTGCTGCTGATCGTCGCCTTTGTCGCGACCGAGGCGGAACTGGCCTTTGGGCTGATCCTCCTCCTGTCGCTGGCGCTCGGCTTTCTGTTGATCATTCCGATCGGCGGGGCCGACATGCCGGTCGTGATCTCGATGCTCAACTCCTATTCGGGTTGGGCCGCCGCAGGCATCGGCTTTACGCTGTCAAACTCTCTCCTCATCATCACCGGCGCGCTCGTCGGCTCCTCGGGTGCGATCCTCAGCTACATCATGTGCAAGGGGATGAACCGCTCGATCATCAACGTCATCCTCGGCGGGTTTGGCGGCGAGGGCGTCGTCGCCGCGCGCGGCGGCGCGGCCGATCGCTCGGTCAAGGCGGGGAGCGCCGAGGACGCCGCCTTTATCATGAAGAACGCCAGCTCGATCATCGTTGTGCCGGGCTACGGCATGGCCGTCGCGCAGGCCCAGCACGTCCTGCGCGAGATGGCCGACGATCTGAAAAAGGACGGGGTCGAGGTGCGCTACGCGATCCACCCGGTCGCCGGACGCATGCCCGGCCACATGAACGTGCTCCTGGCCGAGGCCAACGTCCCCTATGACGAGGTGTTTGAGCTGGAGGAGATCAACCGCGACTTTGCTTCGACCGATGTCGCCTTTGTCATCGGCGCCAACGATGTCACCAACCCGGCGGCCAAAAGCGATCCGTCCTCGCCGATCTACGGGATGCCCATTCTGGAGGTCGAGCGCGCCAAGACCGTGCTTTTTGTCAAGCGCTAGATGGCGTCGGGTTACGCCGGGGTCGATAATGAACTCTTTTATCGCGACAACACGATGATGCTGTTTGGCGACGCCAAGAAGATGTGCGAGGAGATCGTCAAATCGCTCGAATAGAGCGTCGGGCACCGTATCGCCGTCACAGTTGCACCGGCGCGGTCACGCGCTTGCGGATCACAAAGATGCCGATCGGGATGAGGAGCGGCAGGGCCGTCATCATCACCGCCATGCCGAGCCGCGGCTGCGCCAGATAAAACCCGTCGCGGATGCCGAGCGTCGCCAGCACATAGGTCGAGTTCGCCGGCCCGCCGCCGGTGATGAATGCGAACGTGTTGTAGTCGCCGATTGCGCCGATCGTGGACAGCAAGGTGCAGATCAAATAAAAATTGGCAAGCAGTGGAAAGATGACATGGACAAACGCCTGCACGCCGCTGGCGCCGTCCACTCTGACCGCGTCATGGATCTCGGGCGCGATGGAGGCGCGGGCGGCAATAAAGGTCAGGGTCCAGAACGGCAGCGCTTTCCAGACATAGCAGACGATGGCAGAGTCAAAGGCCGACCAGGGCCAGTCGAGCCAGGCCGGGCCGTTGACATGGAAGAAGATCCACAGCGCGTTGTTGATCAAGCCGTAATCGGTGTCCAGCATCCAGTGCATCGCGATGAACATCGGCATCGACGGCATCGCCCACGGCAGCATAAAGAGACCCAGAAGCGCCTTTGTCCACCAGTCCGGACGCATGAAAAAGCCCGACAGCAGGAAGGCGAGAAACATCTTTACATTGACGGCGACGACGACAAACAGCGCGGTGTTGACCAGCGCTGTCCGATAGATCGGATCGCTGAACACCTTGGCGTAAAGGTGCGGGTCGCTGCCCATCCAGATCTCGTAGAGAACCGGGTAGACAGCAAAGAGAAGAAACATCGCGACGTAGGGAACGACAAAGGCCAGCGCCCAGATATATTCCGACCCCTGCAAGTGGCCGCGCCAGAAGCGGCGCCGCGCCCGCCGGTCCGGCAGCGCCGGGACGGCTGCCGCAGCGGTGCGGAAGACCTCGGGGCTGGCCATGATCCCTCTCGGCTCTGCGGCGGAGCCGTTCATTGTAACACATGGGAAACGGTGTAAATACCGGAGGTATGCTGCCGCCCCCTCGCGCAATGCCCCGGCGGGAACCGGGGACGGGGAAAGACGGCGGGATCGCCGGGCTTGCGGGCGGCGGGGCGATCGGTAATCTGGCGCCCTCGGCCGATCGGAAAGGCTTTCAGATGACAGGTCCCTTGCACGGAATCCGCATCATCGATCTGACCTCGAATGTCGCGGGGCCGCTGGCGACAATGATCCTCGCCGATCAGGGAGCCGAGGTGATCAAGATCGAGGCGCCTGCGGGAGGCGATGCGACCCGTACCGGAGCCAACCGGCGAGCCGGGTTTGCCGCGGGGTTTCTCAACAACAACCGCAACAAGCGTTCGCTGGCACTCGATCTGAAAAAACCCGGTGCGCTGGAGGTTGTGCTGCGTCTCGCCGCCGGGGC
>JBOHMF010000346.1:0-5073 GCA_050730055.1 Allostellaceae bacterium | reverse complement strand
CTCGACAGCAGCGCCACCGATCCGGTGATGAGCCAGGCAAGAAACTTGAGGCCGATCAACAGGCCGGCGAGCGCGAGCGCGGCCCAGATCGCGCGCTTGCGCAGCCGACCCGCCGCCGAGCCGCTCAGGGATAGAGACGCCGCCGCCGCCATGACCCGCCCTCGCGCAGGTAAAGCCAGCGGTCGTGCAGCCGCGCCGGCCGCTCCTGCCAGAATTCGACGCGCTCCGGGACGACCCGGAACCCCGACCAGAAGGGCGGCCGGGTCACCTCATGCCCGGCAAAGCGGCGGGCAGACGCCGCGGCGGCCTCTTCGAGCGTCGCGCGGTCTGGCAGCGGGCGCGATTGCGCCGAAGCCCAGGCGCCAAGCTGACTCTCGCGCGACCGCGTGGCGAAGTAGGCGTCGGCCTCCGCCGCGGCCACCGGCGCGACAGCCCCCTCGACGCGCACCTGCCGGCGCAGCGACTTCCAGAAAAAGCACAAGGCTGCCCGCGGATTGGCCGACAGTTCCTCGGCCTTGCGGCTCTCCAGATTTGTGTAGAAGACAAAGCCGCGTTCGTCGCAGCCTTTCAGCAAGACAAAGCGCAGCGCCGGAGACCCGTCGCGGGTCGTCGTGGCGAGCGCCATCGCGGAGGCGTCCTCCTCGCTCGCAAAGGCTTTGGCATACCAGCGCCGGAATGGGGCGAGCGGTTCGGGATCGGTGATGTCCTCCATCTGCCTGTTCTCCTCCCCAGGACTCTTATTCCGATCCGATACGCTGCGCGAGCCCGGTGATGCGGCGCAGGCGACCGCGCCGGTGCGGCCCGGGTTCGCCGATCTCGGCGAGCAATTCGGCGATGCTCGTTTGCATCGCCGCGGTCTCGGCGCGCACGATGCGTTCCATGACCGGCGCCACCTGACGCTGCCACGGGGCCGAGACGTCCCCCATCCAATGTCCGGCCAGCGGCAGACGCAGCGCCTCGTAGAGGTCGCGCAGGGTCGCCGAAGCGGGGTTCCAGGCCAGGACCCAGGCGCCCGCCTGCGTCTGCGCGGCAAAGCCGGCCTCGGCGAGCGGCCGCATGTGCTCGTCGATGACCGTCGTGGCAATGCCAAAATCGGCGGCGAGCGCCGGCGTGCTGCGCGTCTCGCCGTCGCGCTGCGCGCGCACCAGCGCGGCGATGAGCGCGAGGCTGAAGCCGAGCCGCACACCCCCCGCCGGCAGATCGCCGACCCGCTCGTCGATGCGCCAGTTTGGCAGCGCCGCGGCGACGACCGCGCCCAGCAGTACGGCCATCCAGGAGATGTACATCCACAGCAGAAAGATCGGGATTGTCGCCAGCGCCCCGTAGACCGTCCGGTAATACGAGACCGCGCCGATGTAGATCGAAAACCCGATCTTCAGGATCTCGATCGCGGCGGTGGCGATGACCGAGCCGAGCGCCCCGTCGCGCCAGCGCACCGTGCAATTCGGGATGACGCAATAGAGGAGGGTGAAGGCGATGAATTCCAGGAACGGTGGGGTCGCCCGCGCGAGCCCGTGCCAGGCTGCGCTGCTGGCGATCAGTTCGGCCGCCTTCTGCCCCAGCCCGCCGTGGTAGGCTGCGATCTCAAAATAGGTCGAGAGCGACATGCTGACGCCGAGCAGGACCGGACCGAGCGTGATCAGGGTCCAGTAGGCGAGCACCCGCTGCACCCAGGGCCTGGGAGCCGAGACGCGCCACATCAGGTTGAGCTGATCCTCGACGGTGACGAGCAGCAGAACCCCGGTCACGGCGATGCCGGCGATGCTGATCGCGGTGGTCTGCGTCGCCGATTCGGCAAAGGTGCGCATCCACGTCGCCGCCTGCTCGCCGACCGCCGGGACAAAGTAGCGGAACGCTGCGGCCAGGAGCTTGTCGCGCGCCTGGGAGAGAATCGGGATCGCCGACAGGGAGCCGAGCGCGATGACCCCAAGCGGCACCAGCGAAACCAGGGTTGCATAACTCAGCGCGCCCGAGGCGGCAAAACAGCCGTCGCGAAAGAAGCGCCGGAAGACATAGAGCGAAAAGGCGCCGATCGTCGCCGCGGTGCGGCGGAGATGGGTGCGGATGCGGCCGGCGCTCCGTGTTTCCGTCATGGCGCGAACCTAGGATCGGCCGTCCCGATAGGCAAGCGCCGCTCGTGCGGGCGGCGGGCGGATGGCCGAAGGGAACCCCTTCGTGTAGGATGCGCAGGCTGCGCGTTTGCGGAATGGAACAAACGATGCCGTTGATGGCGGGGAAAAAGGGCCTGGTCATGGGGGTGGCCAACGAGCGCTCGCTCGCCTGGGGCATCGCCCGCGCGCTCGATCGGGAAGGCGCCGCGCTCGCCTTCACCTATCAGGGCGCGGCGCTCGGCAAACGCGTGCGTCCGCTTGCCGAGAGCCTGGGCAGCGATTTTGTCATGGACGCCGATGTCACCACCGAGGACAGTCTCGATGCGGTGTTCGCCGCTCTGGCGCGGCGCTGGGACCGGCTTGATTTTCTCGTCCATGCCGTCGCCTTTTCCGACAAGGAGCAATTGAAGGGCCGCTATATCGAAACAACCCGTGACAATTTTTTGCGCACCCTCGAAATCTCCTGCTTCTCGTTCACCAATATCTGCCGCCGCGCCGCACCGCTGATGCGCACCGGCGGGAGCCTTCTGACCTTGACCTATTCCGGGGCGGAGCGGGTCATGCCGCATTACAATGTCATGGGCGTCGCCAAGGCGGCACTCGAAGCCAGCGTCAAGTATCTGGCCGTCGATCTCGGTGGCGACAACATCCGCGTCAACGCGATCTCGGCCGGACCGATCAAGACTCTGGCGGCTTCCGGCATCGGCGATTTCCGCTATATTCTCAAATGGAACCAGCTCAACTCGCCGTTGAAGCGCAACGTCACGATCGAGGATGTCGGCGGCGCCGGCGTCTATCTGTTGAGCGATCTGTCGGCCGGGGTCAGCGGCGAAATTCATCACGTCGATTGCGGCTATCACGTGGTCGGGATGAAAGCGGTCGATGCCCCCGACATCTCGGTCGTGTGAGAAAAGATGGCGGGCAATTCGTTTGGCACTCTGTTTCGTTTCACGACCTGGGGCGAGAGCCACGGTCCGGCGATCGGCGTCGTCGTCGATGGCGTGCCGCCGCGCCTGCCGCTCAGCGAAGCCGACATCCAGCCCTGGCTCGACCGGCGCAAGCCGGGCCAGTCGCGCTTTACGACGCAGCGCCGCGAGGACGATCTGGTGCGCATCCTCTCCGGCACCTTCGCGGGGCAGACCACCGGCACGCCGATCCAGCTTCTGATCGAGAACACCGACCAGCGCTCAAAGGACTACCGCAACATCGCCGAGCGCTTCCGCCCGGGCCACGCCGATTACACCTATTGGAAGAAATACGGCATCCGCGACTATCGCGGCGGCGGTCGCGCCTCGGCCCGCGAGACCGCCTCGCGCGTTGCCGCCGGGGCGGTGGCGCGCCAGATCCTCGGCCCTGGCATCATCATCCGCGGCGCGCTCGTCCAGGTCGGGCCGCACGTGATCGACCGCTCGCTCTGGGACTGGCGGCAAGTCGGAGAAAACCCGTTCTGGTGTCCGGACGCCGCGGCGGCGGCACGCTGGGCCGACTACATCGACGGCGTGCGCAAGGCCGGGTCCTCGACCGGCGCCATTATCGAGATCGTCACCGAAGGTGTCCCGCCCGGTCTTGGCGAGCCGATCTATGACAAGCTCGACGGCGATCTCGCCCGCGCGCTGATGACGATCAATGCGGTCAAGGGGGTCGAGATCGGCGCCGGCTTTGCCGCAGCAGGGTTGCGCGGCGAAGAGAACGCCGACGAGATGCGCATGGCCGACGGCAAACCCGTATTTCTCTCAAACAATGCCGGCGGCATTCTCGGCGGCATCTCGACCGGAGCGGATATTGTTGCCCGCTTTGTCGTCAAGCCGACCAGTTCGATCCCGACGCCGCTGCGCACCATCGACACCGAGGGCGCGGAGGTCGAGATTGCGACCCACGGCCGCCACGATCCCTGCGTCGGCATCCGCGCCGTCCCGGTCGGCGAGGCGATGGTGGCCTGCGTTCTGGCCGATCACCTGTTGCGCCACCGCGCCCTCGTCGGCACCTGATACCGGAGAGCCCTCTCATGCCGCAACCCGACCACATCTCGGGGCTCACCGTGCCCGCTCCCGAGACGCTCGACGACGATCTGAAGACGCTGTTCGCGCGCTGCACGGAAAAGCTCGGCCTCATCCCGAACGTCCTGCGCGCCTACGCGCTGCGGCCGCAGAAATTGCGCAATTTCATCACGATGTACAACGAGCTGATGCTCGCCCCCTCGGGTCTGTCAAAGCTCGAACGCGAGATGGTCGCGGTCGTCGTCTCGAGCGCCAACCGCTGCTATTACTGTCTTGTCGCGCACGGTCAGGCGGTGCGGCAACTGTCGGGCGACCCGGAGCTCGGCGAGATGCTGGTGATGAACCACCGGATCGCCCGGCTCGACCCGCGCCGGCGCGCGATGCTTGATTTTGCCTGGAAACTGACCAGCGAACCCGCCGCCGTCGGCGACACCGATCGCGCCGTCCTGCGCGCGGCCGGTCTTGGCGAAGAGGAGATTTTCGATCTCGCCGAAACGATCGGCTTTTTCAACATGACAAACCGGGTCGCCAGCGGGTTGGACCTGATGCCCAACCGCGAATACCACCGCCGCGACCGCTGACCTCGGCGGATCGTCAGGCGCAGGCGGCGGGCCCGGTATGCGGCGCATCGTGATCGGCATTTTTGCCGCGATCGGTCTGGTCACGGTGCTACTGCTGGTCGGTGCCGGGATCGCCGTGGCCCTTTTGCGGCCCGCCGAGAAACCGCTGCCCGGGCGGATCGTGCTGACCGCCGATCTGAGCCAGGGTCTGGCTGAGGGGCGCGGGGAAAGCCCGCTGCAACGGGCGGTCTTTGGCGCAAAGCCGAACCTGCGCGGTTTTCTCGACGGGCTTGCGGCGGCTGGCCGCGACCCGCGCGTCAAGGGGATCGTTGCCAGGATCGGCGGCGGCGCGCTCGGCCTCGCGACGATCCAGCAGGTGCGCGATGCGATCGCCCGGTTCCGCGT
>JBOHMF010000345.1:0-5090 GCA_050730055.1 Allostellaceae bacterium | reverse complement strand
CCCCGTTTGTCCTCTGATCCATCCCCCGGTTTGGGGGATAGCGTGGTCAACATCTTGCGCCGGGACCGGCCGCTGCGCCGGGTCCCGGCGCAGTGCCTCAAGGTGTCTGAGGCTGCTGATCGCCGCATGGCGGCCAGGTCATCGATACCCGTCGGCGGAGCGTGTTCAAAAACCCCTCCGAGAACCGCCCCTCGAGGTGGCCGGTTTCTGCGCGTCTCCGAAGACCGGAAGCGTATGGTCTAAATCTTGTCTATGGCATGCTCGGGGTGTTCGCGGAGTTCGAGAGGGACATGATCGCCGCGCGGGTGCAAGCCGGCATCGACCGGGCGCGGGCGAAGGGCAAGCAGATGGGCCGCCCGACCGTGGATACCGCCACCACCGCCGCCGTCCGTGCCTCTCTCGCCGCTGGCGTAAGTATCCGCAAGGCGGCGGCGTTGCACCGGGTCGGTGTCTCGACGGTGCAGCGGTTGAAGGCTGCGCCAGGCGCGCCGTAGAGCGCGGCGACGGCCGCCGGGCTGTCGCGTTGGATCCGGCCACCACGGCGACCCCCCGGCGCATTGCGGCGCGCTCGAGGTGCCGAGCTGGAGGTGCGGCGGCGGCCGGCTTGGACAAGGTAGAGCGCGGCTGTGCCACCGGCGCCGCGGCGCGCTGCCACTGCGCGCGAGCGTCGCACGGGCGCACGCCGTCAACTTCCATTAGCACGCTGACAAACGCATACTTGGCGGGTGTCAGAGCCGAGATTTCGCGCCCAGCCATGCGGGCGCCGAGCACGATCTTCGCAGCCGGCGATGAATGCCGTCCGCACCGCCCCGATCGCCCGTGCTGCGCCGACGAACGAATCGGCATCGCGTCGCGACCGACCAAGCGAGCGGTGATTTCCTCGAAATGCGAAGAGTGCCCCGTCAAGAAGCTCGCTGACATAGGAGCGGGCAAGCGCCCGGGGCGAGCCGGTCAGCACCACGACCACCGCCCGGCCTTTGCCGGCAAGCGGCGCATCAACAGCCACCGGCTCGGGGCGGCTAGGGCGGAAAGGGGTCGGGTAAGGAGGACGGCCCTGCGCGCACAGCGCGCAGAGCGCGGTCCCGAGCGTGGCAAGGGAGATGCCGAGTGAAGTGCCGGATATGGAAGATAGTCATTGCAGCCAAGGCTTGGCGAAAAATAGATCTTGCAATCAGTGTTGCATATCGGTATTATCGATGCAGACAGCTCTTGGCGACACATGTTTCTTGGCGAGATCGCCCATATCCAGCCGGGATTGCCGTTCCGATCTCGGATCGAAACCGAGCCCATGGGGGAGTATGCGGTGCTTCAGGCGCGCGACCTCGGGGCGGATGGGCGTGTACAGCTCGAGTCCGCGGCCCGGCTGCGTTCGTTGCCTGCGGCGGCGCGCCGCGGCCTTCTCAAAGCTGGGGACATTCTTTTCCAACCCCGAGGCACGCGATTTCCCGTGGCGATATTTGACGTGCCGGCTGGCCTTTCAGTCGTTGCTGCGGCACCTCTCTTGATCCTGCGCGGCGATCCGGCCCGCATAGTCCCGGAATTTCTGCTTGCGGTGCTGACGTCCGCCGCAACCCAGGCGACGCTTCGCCAAGCCGCGGTCGGCACCTATGTGCCGCAGGTTCCGCGCCAGGCGCTTGAAAGCCTGCGCATCGAGCTTCCTGACCTCGAAAACCAGATCAGGCTCGCCGATCTCTCCCGCCTTGAGCGGCGAGAGCGGGAGTTGATGGACCACCTCCGCGACGCGCGGGCGCGGCTGTTCGATCTGGCTGTCAAGGAGGCCGCGAAGAAAGCCCGGAAGCGCGCGGACGCCTGCCTCGATTGAACAAGGGAGACGAAATCATGGCCGACAAGACTACCCTCGACAATGTGAAACGTATTGCCTGGGCGGCGTGCGATACCTTCCGTGGTGTCATCGACGCTTCAGAGTACAAGGATTTCATCCTCATTTTCCTGTTTGTCAAATACGTCAGCGATGTTTGGAAGGAGCATTTCGAGGAAGCGAAGGCGCGCTACGGTGAGGACGATCTGCGCATCCGCCGCCGCATGGAGCGCGAGCGCTTCGTATTGCCGCAAGGCGCGAGCTTTGATGATCTCTATCGCCAGCGGAACGCGGACAATATCGGCGAGCTGATCGACGAGGCACTCGACGCGATCGCCGAGGCCAACAAGGCAAAGATCGGCGACGCCTTCGCCGATGTCATGTTCAACAGCGAGACCAAACTCGGCGATACCAAGAACCGCAACCGCCGCCTCAAGTCGCTGATCGAGGATTTCGCCAGGCTCGATCTGCGCCCCTCGCGCGTCGCCGCCGATGGCAAGGATCACAAGACCGCCGAGGACGTCATCGGCGAGGCTTATATCTACCTGATTGAGCGGTTCGGCTCCGAGGCCGGCAAAAAGGCGGGAGAGTTCTACACCCCGCGCCAGGTCGCCCGCGTGCTCGCAAAGATCGTGGCACCGGCGCCGGGCGACCGCATCTGCGATCCCGCCTGCGGCTCGGGGTCGCTCTTGATCCGGGCCGCCGAGGAGATCGGCTCCAAGGACTTTGCGCTGTTCGGCCAGGAGGTGAACCGCGGCACCTGGGGTCTGGCGCGGCTCAACATGTTCCTGCACGGCATCGACGGCGCGCGCATCGAATGGGGCGACACGCTCAACGACCCGAAGCTCGTCGACGGCCCGAGCCTGATGAAATTCGACGTGGTGGTCGCCAATCCGCCCTTCAGCCTCGACAAGTGGGGGGCCGAGAACGCCGAGAAGGACCGCTTCGGCCGCTTCTTCCGCGGCGTGCCGCCAAAGTCGAAAGGCGATTGGGCCTTCATCACCCACATGGTCGAGGCGGCGAAGACGCGCGAGGGTCGGGTCGCCGTGGTCGTGCCGCATGGTGTGCTGTTTCGCGGCGGCCGGGAAGGCATCATCCGCAAGGCGATGATCGCGGAGAACCTGCTCGATGCCGTGGTCGGCCTGCCGCCGAACCTGTTCCAGACCACCTCGATCCCGGTCGCCGTGCTGCTCTTTGACCGGCGGCGCGAGCGCGGCAGCGCGCTGGAATCGCGCCAGGACATCTTCTTCATCGATGCCAGCCGCGATTTCCAGCCCGGCAAGAACCAGAATCAGCTGCTCGACGCGCATGTCGAGAAGATCATCGCCACGCATCGCGCGCGCCAGGATGTCGAGCGCACTGCGCGCGCCGTGCCGGTGGCTGAGGTCGCGGAGAACGACTTCAACCTCAACATCCCGCGCTATGTCGATACCTTTGAGGCGCCGGAAGAGGTCGATATCGCCGCGGTTCAGAAGGAGATCGATGCGCTCGAAGCCGAGCTTGCTGATCTCAGAGTCAAGATGCGCGGCCATCTGAAGGAGCTCGGCATCAATGTGTGACTGCGCTTCTGTCCTGTCTTGCCGCGGTCCCGGTGGGAACGAGGACCGGCGATGAGTTCCTTCGTCCCTTTGGTCCTCGACCATCTGCGCCTGACCCACGATATCGTCGCGGCAGTCCGCGCCATCGGCGAGGGCAAGGGCAGGCAGGATCTGTTCAAGGAGCGCGCGCCGGAGGTGCTGGAGAACCTGCGGCAAGTCGCGATCATCGAAAGCGCGGAAAGCTCGAACCGCCTCGAAGGCATCACGGCGCCGCGCACGGCGATCGAGCTTCTTGTCCGCCGCAATGCGGAGCCGCGGGCCGGGAACCGCTCCGAAGCCGAGATTGCCGGCTATCGCGACGTGCTGCAGCTCATTCACGAGCGGCACGAGCATATGGAGCTGACACCAAACCTCGTGCTCCAGCTCCATCGCGATCTCTTCAAATTCGCGGGCTCCGGCGCTGCCGGACGGTGGAAGATCACGGACAATCTGATCACGGAGCGGCGGCCTGACGGCTCGACCTTTGTGCGCTTCACGCCCACGCCGGCCTGGCGAACGCCCGAGGCCATGGAAGCCTTGCATCGGGACTTTGCCGCGGCGGGCGATGGCGACATCGATCCGCTGATCCTGATTGCCCTCTATCTCCTCGATTTTCTTTGCATTCATCCGTTTCTGGATGGGAACGGGCGGATGGTACGGCTGCTGACCGTGCTGCTGCTCTATCGCGAGGATTACGAGGTTGCCCGCTACATCTCGCTCGAACGGCTGATCGAGCGGACCCGGGAAAGCTGCTACGACACGCTCTATCGTTCTCCACAGGGCTGGCACGAAAGCGCGCACGATCCGATGCCCTGGGTCGGGTATTTCCTCGGCATCGTGCGCGCCGCCTATGACGAGTTCGCGCGCGATCTCGGCGAGCTGCGCGACGGGCGGGGCATGAAGACCCAGCTTGTGCTGCAAGCGATCAGCCAGATGATCGGCGATTTTTCGGCCTCCGAACTGCATCAGCGCTGCCCCAGCGTCGGCGTGGACATGCTGCGCCATGTGCTCCGCAGCGAGCGCGATGCCGGCCGGCTCCAGGTCGTCGGCCGCGGCCGCGGCGCCCGTTGGCGCAGGGTTCCGGCGGCCGGAAACAGGGTAATAAGGGAGGAAATGGGGTAATGAGACACGAGTTATTACCTGATTCTGGGCGTTCCCTTCCGTCGGAGCCATCTGACCCGGTGAGGCGCGCTACGCAAGGGAACGAGCGATCGACGTCTCGCCAGTCCGCAGCATCATGGCCGATTCGGCGTCTTGGAGAGATAGCTCAATTGATAACAAGCGGCTCAAGAGGTTGGGCGAAATACTATGCAGACCAGGGCGCCGCATTCATCCGAATGGGGAATCTGCGAAAGAGTGGAATTGCGCTGGACCTATCGGAGGTTCAGCGGGTCGACCTTCCGCAGACAACGACAGAGGGTGCGCGGACGCGTCTTAAGAAAGGCGATATCCTAATTTCGATTACGGCCGAACTTGGGCGCATTGGCTATGTCGAGGCCGATCTAGGCGAGGCATACGTAAACCAACACTTATGCCTGTTTAGAGCCGACCGAACAAAAGGTGAGCCTAAGAGGCGGTTTCCATAACTATCTCAGGTTGATCCGTCGTAACTGCTCGGCCTGCTGTGCCAATGCCCATGTCTGTCGCTCAGGCATGGAGAACGGGATTTGGACGGTAGGATCTTGGACCTGATC
>JBOHMF010000344.1:0-5098 GCA_050730055.1 Allostellaceae bacterium | reverse complement strand
CGCCCGGTGCCGGGTTCTGGGTTCTCGCCGGCGCCGCCGCGCTGGCGCTGGTCGAGGCGCTGCGGCGCCTTGATGCGGGAGCCGGGGCGCGGTGTCTCTCCGCCGCCGCGGTCTGCGCCGGCGCCGCGCTCCTGGCATTTTCCGGCCGCTTTGACGCGCTGGCGCTGGCGCAGGAATACGCGAGCCGGCGGCAGGTCTTCGCCGCGGCGCTCGTGCGCCATATCGCGCTGGTGGCGGGGTCGGTCGGACCGGCCGTGCTGGTCGGGGTGCCGCTCGGTCTTGCCGCGGCACGGCGGCCGCCGCTGCGCGGCCCGCTCTTTGCCGGATTGAGCGTGGTGCAGACGATCCCCTCGATCGCGCTGTTTGGTCTCCTGATCGCGCCGTTGTCGGCGCTGGCGCGCGCGGTGCCGGCGCTCGCCGCGCTCGGCCTTTCCGGCATCGGCGTCGCTCCGGCGCTGATCGCGCTGTTTCTCTATGCCCTCTTGCCGATCGTGCGCAACACCGCGGCGGGGCTTCTGGGCATCGAGGCCGGAGTGATCGAGGCGGCGCGCGGCATGGGTCTGTCGCCGCGGCAGATCTTCCGGCAGGTCGAGTTGCCGCTGGCCGCGCCGGTCATGCTCGCGGGCTTGCGCGTCGTCACCGTGCAGACGATCGGGCTGGCCGTTGTCGCGGCCCTGATCGGGGCCGGCGGTCTTGGCCGTTTTGTCTTTGAGGGTCTCGGCGAATACGCACTCGATCTGATCCTGCTCGGGGCGATCCCGGTCATCCTGCTGGCGCTCGCCGCCGATTTTGTCCTCGGCGCACTGGCGGCGGCTCTGCGGCGGCGATTTCAGCGATGATCGCGATCGAGGAGATCAGCAAATCCTATGACGGACGGCTTGTCGTCGATCGCCTGTCGCTCGTTGTCGCGGCCGGCGCGTTCTGCGTGCTGCTCGGTCCCTCGGGCTGCGGCAAATCGACGATGCTGCGCATGATCAACCGCCTCATCCCGAGCGACGAGGGGACGATCCGGGTCGCCGGCACGGAGATCGGCGCGGTTGCGGCCGAGACGCTGCGCCGGCGCATCGGCTATGTGATCCAGTCGGTCGGGCTGTTCCCGCACTGGCCGGTCAAGGACAACATCGCCACCGTGCCGCGGTTGCTCAAGTGGCCGCGGCAGCGCGTCGAACGCCGTGTCGATGAATTGCTGGAGCTGTTCCGGCTCGATCCGGCGCTCTATCGCGGCAAATATCCGCACCAGCTTTCCGGTGGCGAGCAGCAGCGCGTCGGTGTCGCCCGCGCGCTCGCCGCCGATCCCGACCTCCTGCTGATGGACGAGCCGTTTGCCGCGATCGACCCGATCGCCCGCGCCGCCTTGCAGGACGAGCTCGCGCAGATCCACCGCAGGACGCAAAAGACCATCCTCTTTGTCACCCATGACATCGAGGAGGCGCTGCGCCTTGCCACCCGCATTGCGATCATGCGCGCGGGCCGCATCGTGCAGGAAGGGACGCCGCGCGAGATCGTCACGGCCCCGGCGGACGATTTTGTCCGCGATTTTCTCGGCCGCCGCGGTCTTGGTCTGAAGCTTCTCGCGGTGCGCACGCTCGCCGACCGGCTGCGCCCGGGCGAGAGCGCCGCGGGCGATCCCCTGCCGCTCGACGCGCCCTTGTCCGAGGCGCTGTCGGCGATGACCCTGCGCCGGACCGACCGCGTGCCGGTCGTGGATGGCGAGGGCCGCCGGGTCGGCGTCGTCACCCTCGCCGACCTCGTGCGCTGAGAGGGCCGATGCGCGGCGGCCGGATTTTTGCCAGCCCGCTCCTTTGGGTGGGCGCGTTGTTCATGGTCCTGCTCTTTGACATGCCGGCGCTGCGCCCGCTGTTTCACTGGGCCTTTCCCGAGGCGCGGCCGGCGATCTACAATCGCAGCAGCTTTTTTTCCCTGTTTCTGTCGCATCTCGCGATCGTCGCGCTGGCGAGCGCGGCGGCAAGCCTCGTGGCGATCACGCTTGCGGTCTTTGTTACCCGCCCTTCGGGCCGCGATTTCCGGGCGATTGCCGAGGTGCTGGCGACGGTCGGGCAGACCTTTCCGCCGGTCGCGGTGCTGGCCTTGACCGTGCCGGCGGTCGGATTTGGCGCCGAGCCGACCGTCATCGCGCTGTTTCTCTATGGCCTGTTGCCGATCCTCGCCAATGCGATCGCCGGTCTCGACGGGGTGCCGGCGGCGGTGCGCGAGGCCGCTCGCGGCATGGGTCTGTCGCCCTTTCAGGTGTTATGGCGGGTCGAGCTGGCGCTGGCCGCGCCCATCATCCTCGCCGGAATACGGACATCGGTGACCGTTTCGATCGGGACGGCGACGATCGGCTCGGTAGTCGGAGCGGTCACCTTTGGCACCCCGATCTTTGACGGTCTCGTCGTCAACAAGCTGCCGTTTGTCATCGAAGGTGCGGTTCTGGTCGGGCTGTTTGCGATCGTGACCGACATGATTTTCGCCCGCCTCGAAGCCCGGCTGCGCCGGCGTCTGCCGGGATGAGCCGCGTTTCGCGGCGGAGAGCACCTCCGGCCGTTCCCTCCGCCGCGCGGATCAGTGGATGACCCCGATGACCCGGTGCGTCACCGGATTGACCACCACGGTCTCGCCGCCGATCATCGCGTAGCGATAGCTGTGGTAAGGCGCGCTCGGCGGGAACGAATACAGCGTGACGGTGCCCGGCAGAACCGCGCCGGGCGCCGCCGTGAAGCCCGGCGGCGGCGGAACCGGGTGGACGTGCTGCTCGGTCACGTAGCGGTGGATCTCGGTCCGCTCGGTCGGGGTGATGACGGTCTTTTTTGTGACCGTCGTGTGGGTCGTCGTGCGGGTCACCGTCTGAGCCATTGCGGGCCCTGCGAGCACGAGCAGACCGGCCGCGAGAACAGGCCATTTCATGGCGCTTTCCTCATCCGTTGCGTTTGCCCTTTCCGGTCAACACTCGCGCTGAATCGGGCGTTCCATCGGGGCGCAGCGCTCAGACCAGCCGCGGCAGCACCTTCTCGGCAAGAAGCGTGAAGGTTTCGTGGCTGAGCGGCGCGGCCAGCAGATAATCGAGGCCGATCTCTTCGCGCAGCCGCAGGATGTCTTCGGTGACGCTGTCGGGGGTGCCGTGAAGAATGACCTGGTCGAGATAGCGCGCCACCGGGTAGGCGCTCTCGGGGGCGAAATTTGCGATGACCGGGTGGTGTCGGGCCCCGAGATAGGAGTTGAGAATCCATTCCGCGCCGCGCCGGGCGACCTCTCTGGCCTCGGCCGGTGAAGCGGCCAGCGCCACGAGCCGCGCCATCGGGATGTCGCGTCCCTCCTGCGAAAATCCCGCGGCGGCCA
This sequence comes from Allostellaceae bacterium, assembly GCA_050730055.1. GTDB lineage: Bacteria > Pseudomonadota > Alphaproteobacteria > ATCC43930 > CGMCC-115725 > AP-15. The sequence goes on along the minus strand of JBOHMF010000344.1, from coordinate 1,762 downwards.
GTTGCTCGGCGTAGAAGCGGCGCTTCTCGCCGATCTCGCGATGCGCCGAATGCGGGTCCATCAGGATCGAAAAGCCGCGCCCGGCGGCCCAGGCGATCGCCTCCGGCGAGGTCGCCGCCAGCCACACCGGCGGGTGCGGCCGCTGCATCGGCTTTGGCAGCACCTCGACCCCGTCAAAGCGGAAATGCCGGCCGGCAAAGCTGAGCCGTTCCTCGGTCCAGGCCTTGAGGACGATCTCGACCGCCTCGCGAAAGCGCGAGGAACTTTCTTCCGGCGGCACGCCAAAATTCTCGAACTCGACGCGGGCAAAACCGCGCCCGGCGCCCCAGTTGACCCGCCCGCCCGAGATCACGTCGAGCAGCGCCACCTCCTCGGCGAGGCGCAGCGGGTGGTAGAACGGCGCCAGCGAGACCGCCGTGCCGATGCGCAGTGTGCGGGTGCGGGCGGCGGCGAGCGTCCCCACCATGTGCACCGACGGGCACACGCTGAAATCGCTGAAATGGTGCTCGGCGAGCCAGACCGCGTCAAACCCGGTCCGCTCCATGATCGCGATGCGGTCGAGCGCGCGGGCATAGACCGCGGCGATGCCGGTGCGCCGCTCCGGCCAACTGAAGAATTGCAGGACGCCGATCTTCACGCGCGGCCTTTACGATCCCGCGAGCCGCGGATCAGAGCGCCGCGCGGGCGGTGCGTTGCGGCCAGAACAGACGGTCGAGGCTGTACTCGCCGCCGCCCGCGAAAACCAGATAGAGAAAGAAGAAGCAGAACATGATGGCCGGACCGCCGTGATTGACCAGCGGGAACGGGCTGTGCGGCAGATGCTCCATGAAATAGGCGATCGCCATCTCGCCCGACATGATGAGGGCGGCCGGGCGGGTGAAGAGGCCGAGAATGACGAGAACGCTGCCGACCACTTCAATGATGCTGGCGACGACTAGGAGCGGCGTCAGATGGTGATAGGGTGCGGGGAATCCAAACCACTTTGACAGCCCGTGCTGCAAAAACAGCAGCCCAAAGACAAACCGGACAAGGCTGAGAACGCGCGGCGCCCACACTTGATCGGCAGACATTGACAGCCACCCTCCCCGTTTCTCGATAAAGACAGCGGCGCGAGCGGGCATCTTTCTGCCGATGCGCCAGCCGTCGCCCGGTCAATCCATGCACATCGCGCCGCATCGCGCAACTGACATGCAGTTCAGAATCTGATCCAGCCGCGCTCCGGTGCGCAGGCGATCGGCAGACCCGCGCGCGTTGCGGCCGGCCCCTCATAGCGCGGAGGTCATCCCCTGAAAAGCCGCATGGCAAAAACCAGTGCGGCTGAGCGCCGGTGCCACTATACACAGAGGGTCGATCGGGCAGACGGGGAAAGCATGATGAGGCGCGGCTTGCGGACGTGCGATCCGGCAGCGGACATGAGCGGGAAAAAGACGCGCAGAGCGGCGTATGCGGTCGCCGCCGGGCTGCTGGCGACCCTCACCGGCGCCGCACCGGCGGCGGCGCAGCCGCAAACCGTGCTGACAATCTTTGCCGCCGGCACGCTCGCCGGCCCCTTCCGCGCGCTCGATGCGGTGTTTGAGAAGACCTATCCGAATGTCACCGTCCACCCGGTCTTTGCCGGCAGCGTGGCGCTGGCGCGGCGGATCGCCGACCTGCACCAGGAGGCCGACCTGTTCGCCTCGGCCGACTACCGCGTCATCCCGAAATATCTCTTTAGCAAGCCCGGCCAGAAGGCTTACGCCGACTGGTACGCCGGGTTTGCGCG
>JBOHMF010000343.1:0-5103 GCA_050730055.1 Allostellaceae bacterium | reverse complement strand
AGCCGCTGCTGCGGGTCAATCTGCACCGCCTCGCGCGGCGAGATGCCAAAAAAGGACGGTTCAAAACGGTCGATGCCGGCGATCAGCCCCGCCGCCCAGGTGTAGCTCTTGCCCGGCTGGCCGCGGCTCGGGTGGTAATAGAAACGGGTCGACCAGCGCTCCTCATCAACCTGGGAAATCGCGTCCCGGCCGCTTTCCAGCAACCGCCAGAAGGCATCGAGGTCGGCGGCTCCCGGAAAGCGGCAGGACGCCCCGACGATCGCGATCGCTCCTTCGCTCATAGCGTCGCAGCAGCTTCGAGAGTGCGAGGGTCAGAGCCAGGGACGGGCGACCATGCCGGTTTTCCGTTCATTCCACACTCGTCAATCGAACGCCATAGCGGCAAATGGCGGAGACCATCCGGAGTGGGAGCTTGCGCACAGCCGGCCATAGCGTCGGCGGCAACCCGTGCCCGCCCGCCTCTGCCGCAAAGGGCACGACGCTCGCCGAGCCTTGACAGCTGCCGATACCGCACGATCCCCCAGTATCCCCCTCGCCTGCCCCACCGCGGCGCGAAACGTCCGCGGGGGCGCCGGCGATCGCATTCGCCAATCCTCTCCTCGTCGAAGATGGCCGCGATGTCAACCTCCGCAAGCACAACGAGGGTGGAACCGTCGGACAAATTTCGGACCCTCCCGTTCCACGGCGGGTCGGCTTCCCGCATAGCGCGGAGCCGCCCGCCGCTTGCGCGCGCTCCGGTTTCCCCGGAAAGGGTGATCGGCCGGCACCGCACCCCCCGATGGTCTGTGTCACGCCGCATGGGTTTATACTGTGATGAGAGAACTGATCGCCGAGGTTATATCGCGCGCCAGGCGATTTCAACTGCCGCGGCTGTGCTCCGCTCAATATTGCCCGCGAGCCGCTTAAAGTCTTCGCCTGTTGCAGCGGCTCTCGCGCAACAATCAAATCCGGGCATGCCGCAAAGCTCAGGCAACAATCTGCGATCTCTGACGAGAATCGGCTGCCGCCGATGCGAATGAACGGGTCGCCAATGCGTGCGGCGACTTGTCCTATCTCTTCATCACCGCGGGGAGCACCGCTCAGGCGCAGAGCGCGCGCAAGCGGTCGTATACAAGGCGATCGATCTCGATTCCTGCGCCGGAAAGCTGCTCGCGGCTGCGCCGGGCCCGTTCTCCCGGTACGCGGATTTCTGCCACCCCCGGCAGGCGCGGCGTATCTTTGATACGCATGACGAGTTCGCCGACCTCGCGCTTGTACTGCTCCAGGGGAAGCAGCAGGTCGGGCTTGAAGGCGATAAAGAGATAGCCGTCGTCCCCCGCTTCCGGGCCGGCGAGCGCGCCCAGGGCGGCGACCACGAGGGCAAGGCCAAAGCCCTTGTATCCGCCAAAGGGCAGAACCGCACCCTGCCGCGCCGCCGCCGGATCGCGGGTCGGCTGCCCGGCAGGGTCGATCGCCACCCCCTCGGGCAACAATCGGCCCATCCGCTCGCGCAAGGCCAATTCGGTCATCATAAAGGCCGAGGTGCCCATGTCGAACACCACCGGTTCCGCCGCAGACGGCATCGCAAAGGCGATCGGGTTGGTGCCGAGGGCCGGGCGCAGACCGCCCGGCGGCGCCACCGCGGGCGAGGCGGCAGCGGTGTGGATCACCACCAGATCGGCGCGGGCGATCATCTCGACGTAATAGGCGCTGCGTCCGCTCATCCAGCTGTTGGTGACGCCAAGGACGGCAAAGCCGTGCGCCGCCGTCTTGGCGATTGCCGCCCGCGCGGCATGATGGAGCACCAGCATGCCGACATTATTGCCGCCGTCATAGAGGGCCGAGACCGCGCTCTCGCGCACCAGCGCCATCGCCCGCCGCGGTTGCCGGAAGCGCGGGTGCTCCGGGATGTTGAGGATCTTGGGCAGCCCCGAATACTCGTAGCCGCACAAGGCCGCATCGAGAACGTGGTCGGCGATGATGCCGGCCTCTTCGGCATCGTAGCCAAGACCGGCGAGGGCGCGCTCAGCCAATGCGCGCGCCGCGGCGACGCTCAGGTGAATTCTGTCGGACATCGGGTGTCATTCCGGCGATTGGGAGCAGCGAGCGGAATTATGTAGTCGTCCAACCAAATTAACCATGCAAGTGTATCGATTCATGTGAAAAAACTTTTAGTCGAAAACTTTCTCCTTGCATGGTATCTATTATGCCTCATAAGAATGTGACAGAATGTCGCGTATTTGAGACAGCCGCAATGGTGGGGTAATGCTACCATTTGGCACACAAGCGGGGGGAATAGGAAGCGATCAGTGGCAAAAGCGCCTCTGGATCTGTATCGCTCCGGAAATTCTATGGGTCCGAGGATGGAACATGTTCGCCCTAAAGACGTCAACCTGACCCAGCAGAATGGCGTCGATTGGATTTATCCGAGCTCGGGCGGCGTTTCGACATTTGAGCAACGCTTTTGGCGCGCCAGAAAATGGCGGCTTCTCCCGCAGGGAACGGACTTTAGCGATCTCTTGGTGGTTCGGAAGGATCACGGAATTCATTGGGTTTGGGAACCGGCGTAAGGCATGGAGTTTGCGGAATACGTACGGCTGCTGAGCGGTCTGAACGCTGGATTTATTCCCGCGTAAGGGCATATCTCAGGCAGGAGAAGAGGCATGGTTACGCTTTCAGCCAAAGCGATGCTGTTTTTGGAGGCGGCCCTCGCGGACCCGCTGACCGGGTGGCTCCATGGAGAAGTGCTCTCCCTCGGCCCTGATCCCTGGTCGAAGCCGTTATCCCCATACACCGCACGAGTGGCGCTCGATGCGCTGGGTGAAACAGAAAAGCAGATTCGCGATCGGATCGGCGAGACCGACGTGGACGATGATGAAGAAGCCGATTTAGTAAATGATCTCGGCTTCGTGTATGCGGTTCGATCCGATCTTCAGAAGAGTCTGAAAGGATCTTAAGGGTCAACTCGTTAGACACGCCACCGCCACTTCAGCAAGGCAAAGAGTAGGGAGTGTGTTGCGCGACGCCTCGATGTCGCGCACTCTGGCGCCATGACCGCAATGCTCCCTTTTCCGCCCGATCCCGACCGCTGCCGGCGCGCCGAGAGCGGTTTTTTGGCATTGCACGAGCGGCTCATCGCCACCTTTGAGGCGATCGAGGATGAATTTGCCGAGGACTCCCCGCCGGCGGCGCCTGCCCGCTTTGCGCGGCGCGACTGGCAGCGTACCGGCGGGGGCGGCGGGACGACGGCAATCCTCAAGGGCCGCGTCTTTGAGAAGGCCGGGGTCAATGTTTCGACCGTCTTTGGCGAATTCTCGCCCGAGTTCCGCGCCCGAATCCCAGGCGCGGCCGAGGACCCGCGATTCTGGGCGAGCGGGGTGTCGCTGGTCGCCCATCCCTCCTCGCCGCTCGTTCCGGCAGTGCATCTCAACACCCGCCATATCATCACCACCCGAGCGTGGTTTGGCGGCGGCGCCGATCTGACGCCGATCACCCCCGACGAGGATGCCGCCCGCGACTTTCATGCCGCCCTCACCGCCGCCTGCGCCGGCTATGAGCGCAGCGCCTACGCCCGCTTCAAGAAATGGTGCGACGACTATTTCTTTCTGCCGCATCGCGGCGAGCCGCGCGGCGCCGGCGGGATCTTTTTTGACGATCTCGACAGCGGCGATTGGGAGCGCGATTTCGCCTTTGTCCAGGGTGTCGGCGCGGCGTTTCTTGCCGCCTATCCGGCGATCGTGCGCGCCCGCATGCGGCTGCCGTGGAGCGAAGCGCAGCGGCGCCACCAGCTCATGCGTCGGGGCCGCTATGTCGAGTTCAACCTGATCCACGATCGCGGCACCCTGTTTGGTCTCAAGACCGGCGGCGATGTCGAGGCGATCCTGATGTCTCTGCCGCCGCTCGCCGCCTGGCCGTAAGACGGCTCACACCTGCTGGATCGCCGATAAGAGCCATGATCCGCCGCGCCCGCGCATAAAGGTCCACACCTCCTCGGCCTCGACCGGCACGCGCGGATCGCCGGAGACGATGAGATCGGGATCACCCGCAGAACGCCCGAGCCGCACGGTGTAGTCGAGCGCCCGCCAGCGCATATAGGCGGTGGCGTATTGCCGATCCTGCTCCTCCCAGCTCTCGCTCAACTCGCCTTTGACGAGCTCCACGCCGGAAACGACATTGCGCACGCCGGCGGCGACGTTGCGGGAGAGTTCTCCGGAAAACCAGCGCAGCATCTCCGGGGTGGTCAGTTGCGCGAGGCGCGCGAGATCGGCCTCGCTCCACGCCTCCTGGATCGCCGCATGAAGGCGCTGGAAGGCATCGAGATCGGCATCGGGCAGCGCGATGTCGCGGCCGCGATCCGGCGGCGGCGCAGGGCGCGGTGCGGGCATCGGACCCCTGAACAACGTCGTTGGCGCCGCCGCACGACCGCGCAAGCCCCCTGCCCACAACCCGCGCGCGCGCCACACCACAAGCAGCAGCACGATGAGGATGAGGATCAGCCCGAACCCGCCGCCGTGCCGAAACAGAGCGGCGCCGAGAAAGCCGCCAAAAAGACCGACCATAAAAGGATGGTGCAAACCGCCGGCGGCGGTCTGCGGCGGGGCCTGGGTGTAGCTGCGGGTCAGGGGCTGCCCGATGCCGCGCTCATAGGTGCGTGCGCCGCGGCTGCCAAAGCTGAAATGAGCCCCGCCGTGGCCGCCGCCGGCGCGCGCATCGGCGCCAGCCGGCAGTAAGAGGCTCGCGCCGATCGCCAGCGCGAGGAGAAGGCCCACACTCTGCAACAGCTTCGCCATCACTCACTCGCCCGCGGTCGGTGCAACCGGAAACCCGCGTCAGCCTATATACGCAAGGGCAGCGCGACGCGGAAGCGTCAAGGGGTCCGAGCTTTCGCGCAATCCGCGAGAATCGCTTGATTCGGGGCGCTGACGCTCCCAGATGAGCCCTGTTTGGTACGCGACCGGGCGCCGCGCGCGGGTCCGGTCGGTACTCTCGCTCACCGAGGAGGAGATCAGGCGAATGTCGCGGGTGTCGCTGTTCAGTTCACCCCTGCTATTGGGGTTTGAGCATTTTGAGCGTGCGCTCGATCGGGTCAACAAGGTTTCCGGCGACGGGTATCCCCCCTACAAC
>JBOHMF010000342.1:0-5111 GCA_050730055.1 Allostellaceae bacterium | reverse complement strand
GAGCACAAATGATCCAAGCATCGATTTTTCTAAGTGTTTTGAAAAAAATCTCAAGATAGAAAAATTGGTTATTGCTGAGCAAGATGTCATGGCAGAATCCGGGTTAGTCCTGGAAAACCCTTATGGGGAGCAGATCATCATTGTAGCTGGAGCAAGCCCATATACGCTGGCGGTTCGTGCTCCATCGTATGAAAAGGTATTTCAACCCGAATATCCCTTGGATCATTACCGGCGCGTCGTCATGACAAAGGCATGAGCCGAAGCTCTTGCGAGAGATCCCGAGACTTTCGAGTCTTGCAATCTGCTCCCTCTCCACCCCCTTTGGACCATTGGAGGCGGAGAGGGCATCCTTACCGGAACAGCACTCGGTCGCGGCCTCAGGCGCAGGCGAGCGCGTAGAGGTCGCGCACGCCCTCGGGCAGCCGGCTCTCGGTCCAGGTTCGCCCGCCGTCCGCGGTCCCGAACACCTGGCCGACCCGGCTCGCGCCATAGACCTGCGCGGAGTCGCGCGGATGCACCGCGACCGCCATCATTGTCGCCTCGGCCTTGATCCCGCGGTCAAAGCGCTGCCAGGTCCGGCCGACATCCTCGCTTCTGTAGATCGACCCGTCGGTGCTGCGCGCCGCCAGGCTGAGGCAGGCGTAAAGCACGGAGGGATCGTGCGGCGAGGTGCGGATGTCGCGGCCGTAGGTCAAGGGCGAGAAGCGGCCGATCTCCATGTCCTGCCAGGTCTGGCCGCGGTCGGGGCTTTTGAACAGACCCATCCGGTTGGCGAGAAACACGCTGCCGGGCGCGGCGGCGCTGGTTGCCAGCGCATGCCCATCGAGCATCCCCTCGATTTCGGTCTGGCTGCCGATGCGGCTGCGGTATTTCGGGTCCTCGCAAAAGCGGATCAGATCGGCTGTGCAATCCTGCCAGCTCTCGCCGCGGTCGCGGCTGCGCATCGCCCCGTTTGCCTCCAGCGTCGCATAGACCTCGTCGGGGTTTTCGGGGTCGATGGCGAGCCGCATGACCCGGCAGGCAAACCCCATGATGACGCGATCGCCGGGCAGCGGCGGATCGGCGAGCTTTTTCCAGTGGTCGCCGCCATCGTCGCTGCGATAGACCGAGACCGGGCTCGCGCCGGCATAGAGCACGCGAGGGTTCTTCGGGTGGACCAGCACCGACCAGACATCCGGAGCCGTGCCGGCAAAGTCGAGCCTGTCCCAGCGCTCGCCGCGGTTCGCACTGCGGAACACGCCGTTGGTGCTGCCGATATAGACGACATCCGGCTGCTGCGGGTGGACGGTGACGGCGTGGACCTCGGTATCCTCGGGCAGACCGGCCGTCAGATGCCGCCATTCCGTCTCACCGGCCGCCTGGCGGAATACGCCGCCGAGCGTCCCGCCCAGCGAACGCGCCGCGCCGGCATAGACATGCGTTTGCGTTGCAGCCATGGTTTCCTCCCGTCCTCGGCTGGAGTCCGGTGCCCATCATACGCCGCGACCGGGCGCCGACCACAAGGTTTCGCAAGGAGAAAGTGATGAGCGCATCCCCACCTCTTGAACAGCGCCGGCTCGGCAGGACCGGGCCGGCAGTGGCGGCGATCGGCCTTGGCTGCATGTCGCTGTCCGGCGTCTACGGCAAGAGCGACGACGAGGCGGCGATCGGCTTTCTGCACCGCGCGATCGACCTTGGCGTCAACCATCTCGACAGTTCCGACATGTACGGCTGGGGCCATAACGAGGACCTGCTCGGCCGGGCGCTCCGGGGCCGGCGCGACAAGGTGGTGCTGGCGACCAAGTTTGGTCAGACCCGGCGCCCCGGCGGCCCCAACGGCGTCGATGGCCGCCCCGAATACGTCGCGCAGGCGTGCGAGGAGAGCTTGAAGCGGCTCGGGGTCGAAGTCATCGATGTCTACTACCAGCATCGCATCGATCCCGCGGTGCCGATCGAGGAAACCTTTGGCGCGATGGCGCGGCTCATCGAAGCGGGCAAGGTCAAGCACCTCGGGATCTGCGAGGCGGCGCCCGAGACGGTGCGGCGCGCGCACGCGACCCATCCGATCGTCGCCTTGCAGAGCGAATTCTCGCTCCTCTACCGCGCCGAGGCCGCGGAAGTGCGCACGACGACACGCGAACTCGGCATCTCCTTTGTCGCCTATTCGCCGCTCGGGCGCGGCCTCTTGACGGCGCAGTTCCCCGACGATCCCGCAAAGCTCGATGCGGGCGATACGCGCGCCCGCCATCCGCGTTACGCCGGCGAGAATTTTGCCAGGAACCGCGCGCTGATCGGCCGCATCGAGGCGATCGCCCGGGAGAAGGGCTGCACGCCGGCGCAACTGGCGCTCGCCTGGCTGCTCTCGCAAGGCCCCGATGTCGTCGCGATTCCCGGCACAAAGCATCTCGAACGGCTCGAGGAGAACCTCGGCGCGATGGCGGTCGTGCTCTCGCCCGCCGAGGCCGAACGCATCTCCGCTGCGATCCCCCTCGGCGCCGCCGCCGGCCCGCGCTACCCCGAAGCAACCCTGCGCGGGGTGTATATCTAGGCAGTCCTTTAGATGAGCCACACATTGCCATAATCAACCCGATGCTCCCTCCACCCGCAAGGACGGAGAGAGCATTTATCGACAACCTGACGCAATCTGCATTCATCGGAGTTGCGCCCGTTGATCCGGCATCTGGTGTGGGCGCACCCGCCGCTGCCATGGGACGCGGCCGACGCGCCCCGATGGAGCTCGGCTGTAGTCCTCTGTCTCAGGTTGCAGTCCCGGTGGCAGTCGCCTCGTCTTCACGCAGCAGGCCGCCCGGAAAATCATAGTCGCTCGGCATGACCGGTAGCGGCCCTGGCACAGCGAGCGTGATGACGTGTCCGTCGAGCAGCAGCAGGAGGCGCCGCTCCACCATCTGCGCGATCGCCGCCCGGACCGTCTCGAGGGGCACATCGCAGCGTCGCGCGACGCGGCTGACGGCGCTCTCAAAAGCCGGAGCATCGTCGCACAGCAGGCAGATTTCCCTCTCGACGCCCTTCAACGTTGTCCGATGGGCGAGGGCGCAGGGCCGGGTATCGAGGATCGTCAGCAGCGTCCCGTCGTCCTCACTGACCATGGTCGGCCGCCTTGGCGAGTGCCAACGGTGATTCCAGTCTATCAAGACACGGCGAAGGCCCTCCAACGATGGGCGGTCGGAGAGATCGGCGGCCAGCAGATAGATGCCTTTGCTCTTGCGGCCGTCGGCCTCGAAGAAATAGACGAGGTCGGCCAGTTGCGGTTCGCCGAGCGGATAGAAATGCTGGTACATCTCCGACGGGCGGAGCGCCAAGTCATAGCGTGCCGCGTCCCGGAAATAGGGACTGTAGCGGTCGAAGCGCAGGCCTTTTAACTGGCCCGGCTCAAGATGGGAGATCAACGGAAGCCATCGCGCCATTTCGGCGAACCACGCCTCGTCCTCGCCCGGGAAGCCGCACAGGAATGCCCAATAGAGACGCACGCCAAACTGCCGGCCAAAGCGCAAGAGTTGCACGTTGCGCCAGCCTTGGCTTCCCTTGTCCATCAGATCCAGCAGTCCGGTATGCAGCGATTCGATGCCCGGCTGCAGCCAGATGATGCCAGCCTCGGCAAGCGCCTTGACCTGCGGACGAGAGAGGTTCGATTTGGTCTCATAGAAGAATGATGGATGTGGTTCGACCTTGACCAATTGCGGTATAAGGCTGTTGAAATACTTCAGGTCGATGATGTTATCTACGGCGAGGAAACGGTTTACGCCGTAGCGCGCCTGCAAGGCTTTTATCTCGCTCAACGCCAAATCTGCCGGCTTGGAATGGTAGGCCATCATGGCACCATTGAGGCCGCAGAACTTGCAGTGCTTGATCTCGCCCCACCAGCAGCCGCGCGAGGTCTCTATCGGCAGAGCGACACTGACCCGTTCACGCAGCGATGACCGCGCAAGCGCGCTGAAATAATCGTCGTAGTCGGGTATTGGCTGGCTCTGCAAGGTGCCTGCCACGGCACGCGGCACGCCGTCGCCGTATGTCACCTCGGGATAACCCGTCCGACGATGCTCCGGACCGAACACACCCTCGGGCAGACGCCGCGCCGGGACATCGGATGGGTGCACGAGAATGTCGCGGCAAAGCCCGGGGAGCAGATCCTCCGCCTCGCCGGAAACGACATAGTCGATCCATGGAAACGACTGATGTGTCGTTCGCCCCATGACAGTCTCGCAATTGGCCCCACCGAGCATCGTGACGATGCCGGGGGCCCTTTCCTTCAACCGGCGCAGCACGGCGAGGCTGGCGACATGCTGCTGAAAGGTCGAGGTACAGCCGACGATCCGGGGGGAAAGCGCGACGATCTCGTCGACCGTCTCCTCGATAAAAGCCGGTGCGCGTTCGCGCAACCTGAGGAGTTCCCTCTTGTTTGTAACGCGGTCCGTGGACCGCAGGAGCGGGTTCCGTTCGAAGAGTCGGGCGAGATAACCCTCGACATCGACCGGGTGGTCCGGAAAGGCGATCGCGGAGAAGGCCCAGTCGACCGGCCCGTCCTCGATGCGAATGCGCGACAGCATCGAGTAGGTACGCCGATTGATCTCCTCGGTAAAACGAAGGCAGGGGTAGCGGACCGTGACGCTCAGGCCGGCCCTGACCAGCACCGCTTTGAGCAGACCGAGCGCGTAGGAAGGCCGCTCGACCGGCGAAAAGGGCATCGACAACAGACAGATTGCGCTCTCCATGTTCCCCCCGTACGTACCTGCCGCATCCGCGCCGGATGCGGAGATTCTTCAGAACATGCCTTCTGCCTCAGAGGCAAGGCGCAGCTTCCTGCACCCTGATCTCCAGCGGGATCTTTGCGCATCGGATATGCCCGCCGGTTCTCCCGGCATTCCATGCCTTTTGCAGAAGGCGCATTTTGCACGCCATATAACCCGATATTCGCCAAATACGCGATCATTTCGTGACACGGATTACGCTTGTTGCCCGCGAAGCCTGGGTGTGACCGGAGATGCTCCCTCTCTGCGTTGTCTCAAAGCGATCCTGTGCGGAGGTCTATCCAGCGGACGGAATCCGACCGGAAGACCCTCACCCACCGGCCCCGGCTTACACCGTGGTCGGCACCCTCTCCCGCAATGCGGGAG
>JBOHMF010000341.1:0-5136 GCA_050730055.1 Allostellaceae bacterium | reverse complement strand
GTTGACACCGGCGGACTTCGGCCTCGTTGCGCTGGGCTACGGATTTGTCAGCGGTCTCGACGTGCTGTGCACACTTGGAGTCGAACAGGCGATTATTCGGGACGATCGTCCTGATCGGGATCTCTACGACACGGCGTTCACCATCAACCTTCTTCGCGCGCTCGCAATGGGAGCAGTACTTGCGGCAGGTGCCGGCGCGATCGCCGGATTTCTCGGCGATCGGCGCCTTGATGGCATCGTGCTTGCCTTTGGCGCGATGACCGCTCTCACGGGACTGACCAACATCGGGGTCGTCGATTTTAGGCGCTACATTGCATTCGACAAGGAATTCGTCCTGCAGATCGTGCCGCAAATCCTTGCCCTGGCGACGACGATCCTGGTTGCGGCGATCTGGCGAACTTATTGGGCTCTCGTCTGCGGAATCTTTACGGCAACGGTGGCCGGGGTTGCTTTCGGCTATTGGATGCACCCTTTTCGGCCGCGCCTGACATTCCGCGCCTGGAGGCGGCTATTTCATTTCTCGATGTGGATGTGGGTCCTCGGACTGATCGCGACGTTCCGCAGTCAAGCCCCGATCCTGGTCGTCGGCCGGCTGGCAGGTCCTACTTCAGTCGGCATTCTGAATCTCGGCAGCGAGCTTGCAAACTTGCCGATCACCGAACTTGTCGCACCTCTCAGTCGTGCCTCGTTTGCAGGATTTGCGTCCGCTCGCCGAGACAAGGACGACGGGTCGGAAACCCTGCTCCGCATCCTCGCCGCTATGGCGCTTGTCGCCGTGCCGGCTGGCATCGGCACCTCTCTGGTTGCCTTCCCGCTGGTCAAGCTTGCCTTTGGTCGGGCGTGGATGCCGGCGGTACCGTTGGTTGAGGTGCTCGGAGTAGCGGGAATGCTGACCTTGTTTGGGACGATCAGCAGCGGCTTGTTCGCGGCCCATGCCTGGATGCGACCCATGGCGAAAATCAATGCAACGACGACGGTCGCCTGCCTGGTACTTCTCGCGGTTCTGGTACCACGGTTCGGGGTGCTCGGCGCAGCCATCGCCATCGCAATTACGGATGGGATCAATCAGGTCACTTACCTCGCCGCGGCCCTGCGACGGTTGAACCTTCGTCTCGCCGAACTTCTCTCCCGCCTGTGGCGGTGCATTTTCGGGACGGCCGTAATGGCCTTCGTTCTGGTTGAGCTTGGGCTCGGCTGGACGGACTTCCCGGAGGCAGGATCGGCACTCGTGGTTCCCTTGATCGGCGCGGTTGCGCTTGGAGCAGGTATCTATGTCACCGTTGTTGCGGCTACCTGGCTGGCGTCGGGAAAGCCTGATGGAGGCGAAGCAGACCTTGTCACCTTGGCGCGCAGGATAGCAGGGCGCCTGATATCCCGGCGGAAAATGGCATGAACCAAGAGCACGTCTCCCGGGTGAGCGGGCTCCGCTCTCTCATCTCAATCAAACCACCGTGTCGGACGCGGACGAACCGCTCGAAACGGTAGGCAAGTAGAGATGACGTTTGAAAGGACGTGTCCGAAGTAGCGGCTAGGAGAAACCTTAATGTCACCGGTCGAGCGGGGATGCGAGACGGAGACGGTACCCTCATGGGGGTACGTGGGCAGCATTGCATTTGCGATGCCCCAAGGACCACGGCGCGCTGTCCGAAGTTGGCGCGTCGCTCGTGTGCAGCAATTGCGGAAGCGCCTTCCCGGTTGTCGGCGGCGTGCCGGTGCTGATCAACGATGAGTCTTCGGTGTTTGCCGTTAGTGATTACCTTGGCGGAGCAGGATACGAGGGCGCGAGCTATGGGCGTGAGTGGGAGCGCGTCGGTTCTATTCGGCGGCGGGCGCGACACCTGCTGCGGAGGATCGGGGATACGGGGTCTAACCTCCGCCATTTCGACTACCCGGACGCGCTTGCGGAAGTGCGGCGGGTACACGCAGGGCCCCGTGTGCTTGTGGTCGGGTCCGGAGGTGTCCGTTATGGGGACGACGATGACGAGGTTATCCACACCGATGTGGCGTTCGCTCCGCACGTCCAGGTGATCGCGGACGCGCACGATCTGCCGTTCCCGGACCGGGATTACGATCTGGTGATTGCGACCGCCGTTCTTGAGCACGTCGCTGATCCGCAGCGGTGCGTCGGGGAGTTCTGGCGCGTGCTGAAGAGCGACGGCTGTGTCTTCGCCGTGACTCCCTTCCTGCAGCCGGTTCATATGGGGGCCTACGACTTCACGCGGTTCACGCCGCTCGGACATCGAAGGCTGTTTCGCCACTTTGACGAGCTTCGCTGGGGCGTGGCGATGGGCGTCGGAAGCACGTTCGGCTGGGCACTTTCCGCCATTCTGGAGTCAATCTCGGGGCGGCGCGTTTGGCGGCGCTTTGCCCGTCTGGCCGGGCTATTGCTGCGGGCGCCGCTCCGTAAGCTCGATCGGTGGCTGATCGCTCCCGCGCATTGGGATGCCGCAGCCGGTTCATTCTTCTTCGGTCGCAAGCGGGTGGATCCCATTCCGGATCGGATCCTGATCCGAAGTTACAAGGGCGGGTTTGCGCCGCCAAGTGGTGGCGGCCCTGCACCGGAAAACGGTCCGGCGCCCTCCGATCGAGGCATGTTATGAGATCTTTGAGCTGTAGGATCCGCGCGCACCGGCAAGGCAGCTCGAAGGAGAGAGCCAGCCTGCCATGTCATTGACGGTTCTCGAAAGGCTGGGCAGGAAGATCGCCGCGACGTCTGCCGAGAGTTCCGGCGTCAAGGCTGTGGTTACTAAGGTTGCGCGCGCGATCCACTATGATCTTCGGCACCTCGTCCGCGTCGTGCACGAACAAGAGTGTCTCGGCTGGATCGAGAAGCTCGGTCCAGCCTCGTTGGATGTACTGGAAATCTCCGCCGGTGCCGCTTGGCGCGGCCTGCCCTTTCGGTCCTATACGGAGATGAATTATCCCGAGTACGACATTTGCCGAGATCGCGTTCCCCGACAGTTTGATCTCGTAATCGCTGATCAGGTTTTTGAGCATCTGCTCTGGCCGTACAGGGCGGGACGCAACGTGTGCGCCATGCTTCGACCCGGCGGGCATTTCCTGGTGATGACTCCGTTTCTCATAAGGATCCACGATGTGCCGGTGGATTGCAGTCGCTGGACGGAGACGGGCCTTAGGTACCTGCTCGCCGAATGTGGCTTTGAGCTCGACGGCATTCGTACCGGCGCGTGGGGCAACCGCAGTGCACTCAACGCCAACCTCGTGTACTGGGCCCGGGTCGGGTGGCGCCGGCGTTTCCCCAACGAGGCGCCGTACCCTCTCTCGGTATGGGCGCTGGCCCGCAAGCCGGTGGAGCATTGTCCAAGCAGCAAAACCGGGCCTGGGCAATGAGCACGCCGGATTATGACATCGCCGTCTTTGGAACAAATGAGGCGCCAACAATCGCGCAGTGCCTGATGGCGATTGATCGGGCCGTGAGCGGTCGCTCCGCCCGTATAGCGGTTTTGCTCAACGGCACAACCGACAACTCCTTGGAAATCATCCGCTCGACGCGCATCGAGAACGCGGGGCTGACCGTCTATCTCTTCCAAGATGCAGACAAAGCGAACGCCATCAACTGGTTCATCTACGAGCTGCGGGTGAAGGCCGGAACCTATTTTTGCATCGACGCATACACAAGGATCGGTCCCGGAGCGCTGTCAGCCCTGGAAAGAGCGCTGCGTGAGGACACGAACGCGCTCATTGCTTCGGCGGTCCCGACGAACGGGAGGTCCGCCACGGCGACACGTGAAAGCACCCTGCGCGGCGGGCGAGTGAGCGGGCAACTTTATGCCATGAAGCCGGTTTTCCTCGATCGGCTGGTCGCGGCGGGGTATCGTTTGCCACTTGGAATCTACCGAGGGGACCCGCTTCTCGGATCGATGGCGGCGCACGACTTGGACGCGATAGGGGAGAAATGGGATAGTCGGCGCATCATTGGCGTCGCAGAGGCGACGTTCGAGATTTCGCCGCTTTCACCGTTCCGCTGGCGCGACATTGTTCGGCAATACAAGAGAGAGATCCGTCAGGCAAGAGGCGCGCTTGAAAACGAGGCGATCAAGTCTATCATCTACACCAAGGGCTACGCAGCGCTGCCGGCGGACGCAAATAACATGATCAGTGAGTGGCTCCGCTCCCATCGCATTCGGCCGGCGTCGATCAGGCAAGCGTATTTTATGCGCTTGGCTCGACGACGGCTTGACGCGCCTGCACGAGAGGCCTCCAGAGGGATCCCCCAGATGCTGCTGGAGAGCCGATGAAGCTCCGCGGCCAGCAATGGGCCCGTTGCAATTATTGTGCGCGCCGGCCGTCGTCCCGCCAAGCGCAGGCGCTATCGCGAAGGTGGCCTGATGGATCTTGAACTGCCTTTGCTCAGGCTGATTGCGGCGCTCCTGTTCCTGCCACTGGTGGTGGGGCCCGTTGTATCTCGCGCGGCGCCCGCCCAACCGCCGCTTTCCGTCATCCACTCCGCTGGCATCCCCCAGCCCAGCCGCGCAGCCGACGTCGTCGGTTTGGTCCTGCAAAACCTCGGCCGGTCGCCAACGAAGGTGCTGCCGCTCACATTCGGTGAAGTGTTCAAGCCAGGTGCCGTCCTTCCCGCTGCTCGGCTCCAACTCGATGTCGGCAAGCCCGTTCCCGTCCAGATGGACGCAAAAACCTTCAACTCCGACGGATCGGTGTCGATTGCCACGCTGACGGTGATGGCGCCCTCTTTGCCTCCTCGTAGCGCGACTGGCGCCATGCTGGTAACCGCATCCGGCGGCGCGCCACCTCCGGCGCCGCCGGTCAATCTGCTCACGGCCCTTCACGCCTACAGCCTCATGGTCGAACTCACGGTGAAAAACCCCGACGGTTCGGCCAATAAGGTCCGTATCGACGGTGTCGCGGCCCTCGAAGCAGCGCTCTCCAATGGCAGTGCGAAATTCTGGCGCCGTGGCTTCAACGTCAGCGAGGCACGTGTCAGCGTCCCCGTGCGCGGGTCGCTCCGACTGGTCGTCAGCATCAGCGGCTACGCAAACGGAAGCTTTGCTACCGACGTCCAATTCAACAACGACATCGCCATGCAGCCGATCGGCGGCACGGTGGTTTACGACGAATCGATCATCCAGGACGGGCACGTCGTCTCCCGGCACGACA
>JBOHMF010000340.1:0-5139 GCA_050730055.1 Allostellaceae bacterium | reverse complement strand
CTTCAAGGCCGACATCGAGGGCGTGGTGGTTGTCGATACGCGCGTCGGCGTCCTCGTCCTGGGTCAGGACCTGAGTGCCGGCTATGTCAGCCAGGACGGCGTCCATTACCAACTCTATGTCAGCGAGAGCGTCGTTCTGCGCATCGACGAGCCAAAGGCGGTGTGCCGGATCGCGGCGAGCCTGGAAGGGGAGCGGCCCCGGCGCGCCGCATCCGCGTAGACGCCGCGCACGACAAAGGGCTATGGGAAGCCGCGATGAGCGCCGAGGCGGTTGAGAAAAAGGCAAAAGTCGAGCCGGCGGGCGGCGGCCCGCTCGCCGCGGCGCGCGCGCTCGCACCCCTGCTCGCGGCCGAGGCCGACGAAATCGAGCGGCGCCGCGAACTGACCGAGCCGGTCCTCGCCGCGCTCATTGAGCGCGGGCTGTTCCGCCTCCTGCTGCCAAAAGCGCTGGGCGGCGCCGAATTGCCGCCCGCAGAGTTTGTCGCGGTCATCGAGGAGGTCGCCCGGTACGACGCCAGTACCGCCTGGTGCCTGGGCCAGGCAAACGGCTGTGCGATGACGGCCGCCTTTCTCGCCCCCGAGGCGGCGCAGGAGATTTTCGGGCCTCCCGGCAGTGTCGTCGCCTGGGGTCCGCCAGGGCCGGCCGAGTGCCGCGCCGCGCCCGGCGGTTATCGCTTGAGCGGCAGTTGGAGTTTTGCCAGCGGCAGCCATCACGCCACCTGGCTCGGTGCCCATGTCCCGGTCGTCGCGCCGGACGGAACCCTGCGCCGGCGGCCCGATGGCGGCGCGATCCTGCGCACGCTCTTGTTCCCAAAGGCCGCGGCCCGGATGAGCGACATCTGGCACGTCGTCGGCCTGCGCGGCACCGGCAGCGACATGTACGCGGTCAGCGACCTGTTTGTCCCGGAGCGCCATGCCGTTCTGCGCGATCCGGCGGCTGCGCCGCGCCGGGGCGGCGCGCTCTACCGCTTCAGCGCCAGCACTCTCTACTCCGCCGGTTTTGCCGGGGTCGCGCTCGGCATCGCGCGCAGCGTGTTCGCGGCGTTTGTCGAACTCGCCCGCGACAAGATCCCGCGCGGCGCGCGGCGCACGCTGCGCGACGACAACGTCATCCAGTCCGAGGTCGCGCAGGCCGAGGCCCGGCTGTCCTCCGCCCGCGCCCATCTCCTGGGCGCGCTTGCGGACATCTGGCGCGAAGTCTGCGGCACCGGTGGGCTTACGCAGGACCACACCGTGACGATTCGGCTCGCCTCGACCTGGGCGATCCACCAGTCCCGCGACGTTGTCGAGAGCCTTTATCATGCCGCCGGCGCAACGGCCATCTTTGCCGGCCAACCGTTCGAGCGTCGGTTTCGCGACATCCACGCGGTCGCCCAGCAATATCAGGGCCGTCAGGCGCATTTTGAGACCGTCGGCCAGGTTTTGCTCGGCTTGCCCGCGGACGGTATAATGTTCACCTTTTGAGGGGTCCGGTTTCTGTTCCGGAGTTTTGGGGAGACGTGGTGGTGGGGGTTGCTGTTGCCGAGCGGGTCGCCGTCCGCCGCCATCCCGGCGGGCGCTGGTCGATCGAAGACATTCCCTGGCGCGCGGTTGACCGGGCCGCGATCGCGCGGAGCGAGGAGTTTTTCTACCTGGTCGCGTCCGCCTCCTTCATGGAGCGGACCACCGATCTTTACACCCGCAACCTGATCGATTTCTTTTCCGGCGATGCCGAAGTTACGGACTGGCTCGAACACTATTGGCTGCCCGAGGAGTTGCAGCACGGCCGCGCGCTGCGCCGCTATGTCGAGACCGCCTGGCCTGAATTCGATTGGCCGGGGGTCTATCAATCGTTTGTCGCCGAGTTTCGGGCGTATTGCCAGCCCGAGGATCTGGAAGCGGTGCGCGGTCTCGAAATGGCCTCGCGTTGCGTTGTCGAGACCGGCACGGCGGCCTATTACACCACCCTGTCGCGGGCCAGCCCCGAACCGGTCCTCGCTCTGCTCGCGCGCCGTATCGCCGATGACGAGGTCCGCCACTACAAGTATTTTTATCGTTTTTTCCGCAAATACCGGGAGGCGGAACGGTCCGGCACCGGGGCCGTATGGGCGGCCTTGTGGCGCCGGCTGCGGATGAGCAGGGGCGAGGACAGCTTTGTCGTCCTCAAGCACATCTATCGGGCGGCAGAGCCGGGCGCCCCGTTTGACCGGCGCACCTACCGGGCGCTGCGCCGGCGCGGCCGTCGGCTTGTGTACCGCCATTTTCCTTATGAGATGAGCGTCAAGATGCTGCTGAAGCCGCTTGGCCTCGGACCCGTGGCCCAGCGCGTCGCCGTGCCGCTCGCCGAGACGCTGGCCCGCCGGCTCGTGCCCTGAGCGATTTGTCGCGGGCGCGGCGGGGAACGACCGGAACGCCGCCCGACAACTGCCAGACGGCAAATCCGCGTGCTCTGGTCTGCGATACCGAGGGTGCGGAGGCTGATTTTCAGCCCGCAGCGGCAAATGCACCGGCTGCTGTGAGGCGGGACCTGCGAGAGTGCGAGCCGCGTGGAAGGAACGGCTCAAAGGGTGCAACCAGACATTAGCAATGGCGCTCTTAAAGTTCGCGCTGCCGTTCATCGTGAACGGTGGAGAACTCGCTCATGCGGACCCTTGCCCTCGCGCTTGGAATCTGGCTGCTCGGCATTGCGCCGGCCGCCGCGTTCAACTGCGCCGGCGTCAGGATGCCGTGGGACATCGTGATCTGCACCGATCCCGGGCTGCAGACATTGGCCGACGAACGCCTCATCGCCTACGAGCAGGCCGAGACGCGGCTTGCGCCCGCAGAGGTTGCACAATTGCGCGAAGACCAGAGAGCGTGGGTGCATGCCTACTCGGCCGCGTGCGGCATCCGTGCAGACAGACCGCCGCCGATCCCGGTCCCCGCCTCCGTCGTCGCCTGTTTCAGACGGGCCGGCGCAGCGCGGCTGGCCTATCTGCGGACCTATGGTGCCGCGACGAGGCTCGTCCCCCCGCCGGCAAACCCGGTGCAGACTGCGGCGCCGCGTGCCGGCGATCGCATCGGCCCCAGCTTTGATTGCAGCAAGGTCACACGGCCGCTGCCGCTTCTCATTTGCGCCGATCCCGGGCTGTCCCGCCGCGATCTGCGTTTCAACCAGGCCTACTGGGCGCTGTATCAGCAGGCAGGGCCCGCCGGGCGGGCCGAATTGCAACAGGACGATCGCGCGTTTATCGCCGGGATTTCGGAACGGTGCGGTTTGCCGCCGTCGGGAGCGCTCACGCCGGAAGCGTGGCAAGCGCGCGGCTGCATCGAAAACGCCTATGAGCAGAAACGACAGGAGTGGATCGCGCGCCTGACCGGGGCGGCCTATCAGGAAGCCGTCCGACCGCCGGAGCTTGCCCTTGCCTTGCAGCGCGATCTTGCGAGGCTCGGCTTTGTCGAGAGCAGCCCGATCGACGGCGCCTACGGCCCTGCCGTGCGGGCGGGGATTTCCGTGTGGCAGAGGACCCGCGGGTTGCCGGTGACCGGGTTGCTCGGCGACATGGACGCGCGCATCCTGGAGCAGGAACCCGACGCGGGTCAGGCGTCAAACCCGGGCGCGGCGCCTGGAGAGGTGCCGCGGCAGGCGGTGGCGATGCGGCGCGCCGGGGGAACCTACGCCGTTCCGGTCCGCATCAATGGCGCGATCACGCTGCCGTTCATGATCGACAGCGGCGCCTCCGACGTGCTGATCCCGGCTGATGTCGTCCTCACGCTGGCGCGCACCGGGACCATCGCGGACAGCGATTTTATCGGCGATCAAACCTATACCCTCGCGGACGGTTCCACCATCAAGAGCGCCCGCTTTATGTTGCGCGACCTGCAGGTCGGCGGTCAGGACATCCACAATGTGACGGCGAGCATCGGGCCGGTCAAAAGCAGCCCGCTGCTCGGCCAGAGCTTTCTCTCGCGCTTCACCTCATGGACGCTGGACAATGAGCGCCATGCTCTGGTTCTGGGCCGGCAGCTTCCGGTTTCCGGCGCGAACTGACGGCAAGGGCGCGTGACCCGGCCGCGGCGCGGGTTGCCCGTGCGCATCGCTTGGTGTAGGCCGTAGGCGAAAAGAGAGCCGGCGCGTTGCCGTAGGGGATGCTCCGGAACCTCTTCCGACTGGCCCGTGCACCGGAAAGGGAGGGCGCGCGTGGGACCGCTCGCCGGGTTGAGGATTGTCGAATTCACCGGCATCGGCCCCGGGCCGATGGGCGCGATGCTGCTCGCCGATATGGGAGCCGAAGTCTTGCGCATCGACCGCACCGAACCGAGCGACCTCGGCGTCGGCCGGCCGCTGCGCTACGATCTTCTGCTGCGCGGCCGGCGCGCCCTGCCTCTTGATCTGAAAAGTGCAGCGGGCCGGGATCTGGCGCTGCGTCTTGTCGAGCGCGCTGATGCGCTGATCGAAGGCTTCCGCCCCGGCGTCATGGAGCGGCTCGGTCTCGGTCCCGAGGCGTGCCTGGCGCGCAATCCGCGCCTCGTCTACGGCCGCATCACCGGCTGGGGTCAGGAGGGCCCGCTCCGCCATGCCGCCGGGCACGATTTGAACTATATCGCTCTGACCGGCGCGCTCGCCGCGATCGGCCGGCAGGGTCAGAAGCCGACGCCGCCCTTGAACCTCGTCGCCGATTTTGGCGGCGGCGCGCTATACTTAGCCTTTGGTCTCGTCTGCGGGTTGTGGGAAGCCAGACGCTCGGGGCGGGGCCAGGTCGTCGATGCGGCGATGATCGACGGCGTCGCCTCGCTGATGACCGCCGTGCACGGCATGGCCGCGGCCGGTCTCAACAACCCCGAGCGCGGCACCAATGTTCTCGATTCCGGGGCGCATTTCTACGAGGTCTATGAGTGCGCCGACGGCCGCTTTGTCTCGGTGGCGGCGATCGAGAGCAAGTTCTACGCCGAACTCTTGCGCCGCCTTGACCTTGATCCCGCCGCCTTGCCGCCGCAGCGGGAGCACCCGGGCTGGCCCGAAGCCAAGGAAAAGCTCGCCGCGCTGTTCAAGACCAGGACCTGCGCGGAATGGTGCGCCCTGTTGGAGGGGACCGACGCCTGTTTTGCGCCGGTGCTGACGACTGACGAGGCACCCCGGCACCCGCACCACCGGGCGCGCGGCACCTATATCGAGATCGA
>JBOHMF010000339.1:0-5185 GCA_050730055.1 Allostellaceae bacterium | reverse complement strand
GGACGCCGCCGCGCGCGCGGCGGCGGCGCTGGCGATCCGGCCTTCGGTCCTGCCCGTCGCCGATTCGGCGCCCGATGCGCGGGGAGTGTGGCGGGTGGCGCTCGCGCGCTGGCGCGCCGGAGAGCGTGCCGCAGAGGCGCACCCGCTCTATCTGCACCCGCCCGGCATCACCCTCCCCGGCCGCGTCAGCCCGTGAGTTGCCGTCTCGAACCGCTGCCGGCCGGCGCCGCCCTGCCGCTGTCGCAGCTGCACCGCCTGTGCTTTCCCGACGATCCGTGGGACGCGGCCGCGTGCGGCGAGATCCTTGCGATGCCCGGCTGTTTTGGTCTGCTTGCCTGGGAGGAGGCGGGACCGGTCGGTTTTGGCCTGGCCCTCACCGCGGGCGAGGTCTGCGAAGTGCTCGCGCTCGGCGTCACTCCCGAGCGCCGCCGGGGCGGCATCGGGGGGGCCCTCATGACTGCGCTCGTCGCGGCGGCGCGGCAGCGCGGCAGTCACACACTGCTTTTGGAGATGGCCGAGGACAATGCCACCGCCGCCGCACTCTACGCGGCCCACGGTTTTGTCGCGGTCGGCCGGCGCGCGCGCTACTATCGCCGCGCCCGGCACGCGGTCGATGCACTCGTGCTCCGGCTTTGTCTTGGATAGGGCGCGCGCCGGCTTCCGGCGCAGCTTGAATTTCTGCAAGCCGATCTGGCGCGCCCATCCGGTTCTCCCGTCGAACCTGCTGCCGTTCCGTTCGGGCACTGCAAAAAAGCCGACCCGGGCCATATTGCTTCGTCACCGATTATTACTTATGTTTTGAGAGCCGTGAAATGCTCGGATCATCGCCATGAACAACACTGATCAAACCAACGATTTGCTGGCCCTGACAACGGAAATCGTTGCCGCCCACGTGTCGAACAACACGGTTTCCGTCAGCGATCTGCCACAGCTGATCAATCAGGTCTATAATTCGCTGGCGCATATCGGGACTCTGCCGGCGGCGCCGGTGGAACGCCCGCAGCCGGCCGTACCGATCAAGAAATCGGTGCAGCAGGACTACATCGTCTGCCTCGAAGACGGGAAAAAGCTGAAAATGCTGAAGCGGCACCTGAAGACCGCCTACAACATGACGCCCGAGGCCTATCGCGAGCGTTGGGGTTTGGCAGCCGATTACCCGATGGTCGCGCCGGCCTACGCCCGCCAGCGCAGCCGGCTGGCCAAGGATATCGGGCTGGGCACACGGGCGCGCCGCTCGCGGGCCTGATCTCGGCCTCATGCGGCGGCGATAGGCGGTGCCGCCGGTTTGGGATATAGTGGCCTGGGACGTCTCCCGCAGCGACGGAGGCGCGATGATTTCGCGGTTGGAACAGCTTTGCCTCGACAAGGGCTTGAAGATGACCGAACAGCGCCGGGTTATCGCGCGGGTGCTGTCGGAATCGGCCGATCACCCCGATGTCGAGCAGGTCTATCGCCGCGCCATCGCCATCGATCCGCGCATCAGCATCGCCACCGTCTACCGCACCGTGCGCCTGTTCGAGGAGGCGAACATATTGGCGCGCCATGATTTTGGCGACGGCCGCGCGCGTTATGAGGAGATGCCGAGCGCTCACCACGATCATCTGATCGATCTGCAATCCGGTGCAGTGATCGAGTTCCGCAACGAGGACATCGAGAGATTGCAGGAAGCGGTGGCCGCCCAACTCGGCTATGATCTGATCGGCCATCGCCTGGAGCTTTACGCCGTGCAGCGCAACCGGCGGGGCTCCGGCGGCGCATGACGCCGCGGCGCGCCGGGCGGTGGGGCTTGCCGGCGTGATCGCCGCGCCGACTGCCCGGGGCGGCAATGCCCCACCCGGGATCGTACCCGCGCTGAACCGGCGGGTCGCCGATCTGGCGACAGGCCCCCTGCAGGTGCGTCTGGCCGAGACGGAGGCCGACATCGCCGCGGCGCAGGCTCTGCGCTATCGTGTTTTTTACGAGCGGATGGGCGCCTGCCCGCAACCGGGCACGACGCACCGGCGCGACAGCGACCGCTTTGATGCGGTCTGCGACCATCTCCTGGTGATTGATCGCACCCGCCCCGCCGGCGCCGCGATCGTTGGCACCTATCGCCTGCTGCGGCGGGCGCCGGCCGCCCGGCTCGGCGGGTTCTATTCGGAGAGCGAATACGATCTGTCGCCGCTGCTCACCCACCCTGGCGAAATCCTCGAACTCGGCCGCTCCTGCGTCGATCCCGCCTATCGGCCGCGGCCGGTGCTGCAACTCCTGTGGAGCGGTATCGCCGCCTATGTCTTTCACCACGACATCGCCCTGATGTTTGGCTGCGCCAGCCTGCCGGGCACCGATCCTGCGGCGCTGGCGATGCCGCTCTCCTATCTCTGCCACCATCATCTGGCACCGCCGGGGCTGCGCCCGCGGGCCCTCGCCGCGTGTTATGTCGCGATGAGCCGCTGTCCGCCCGCCGCCCTCGATCCGGCGCGGGTCTTCGCCCGGCTGCCGCCGCTGATCAAGGGTTACCTGCGCCTCGGCGGCTATGTCGGCGACGGCGCCGTCATCGACCGCGCCTTCAATACCACCGATGTCTGCGTCATCGTCGAGACCGAGCTCGTGACAGAGCGCTATTCGCGCCACTATGTGCGGCAGGCGCGGGAGGTTGGGACAGCGTGATCCGATGGGTTCGCCAACGCTGAGGATCGGGCGCATCGCGCTCTATCTCGCCTGGACCGCGGTGCTGATGCCGGTGCAGGGGGCGGGACTGCTGTTGCGGCGGCCGTGGGCGCGGCGCCTGCCGCTCTTCTATCACCGCTGGTGCTGCCGTATTCTCGGCTTCCGCGTGCGCGCCCTCGGCCGCCCCTGTCCGGTGCGCCCGCTGCTGTTCGCTTCCAACCACGTGTCCTACACCGATATCCCGGTGCTCGGCTCGCTCTTGCCGGCCTCCTTTATCGCCAAGGCCGAGGTCGCACACTGGCCGCTCTTTGGCTGGCTTGCCAAATTGCAGAAGAGCGTATTTGTCGATCGGCGGGTCGGCAGCACGGCGGCGCAGCGCGACGCCCTTCTCGCCCGGCTCGCCGCGGGCGACGCGCTGATCCTGTTCCCGGAAGGAACGAGCGGCGACGGCAACCGGGTGCTGCCGTTCAAGAGTGCGCTGTTCGCCGCTGCGCAGGGGGGCGCAAGCGGCCGACCGGTTCTGGTCCAGCCGGTCTCGATCGCCTATACACGGTGGGATGGCATCCCGATCGGGCGCAGCTTCCGGCCCTTTTTCGCCTGGTATGGGGGAATGAGCCTTGGCCCTCATCTGTGGACCCTCCTCGGGCTGGGCAGGGTCGAGGTGGTGGTTGAGTTTCATCCCCCGACCGCGCTCGCCCAGTGGGGGTCGCGCAAGGCACTCTCGCAGCATTGCCGCGAGCGGATCGCCGGCGGGGTGGCGGCCGCCCTGTCGGGGCATCGTCCGCCGCAGGCCGAGGTTGCCGCAGCACCGGCGGTGGCGGAAAGCACCGCGCCAGGCTCGGGTTAGCATCGCAGAAGGATCGCAAAGAAGTGGCAAAACGGGTCTTTATCAAGACATACGGCTGCCAGATGAACGTCTATGACTCGGCCCGCATGACCGAACTGCTGGCGCCGCTCGGCTTTGCCGCGACGGCGAAGGCCGAGGAGGCCGATCTCATCATCCTCAACACCTGCCACATCCGCGAGAAGGCGGCGGAGAAGGTCTATTCCGAACTCGGCCAGATCCGCCGGCTGAAGGAGGTCGCGGCGCGGCGCGGCCGGAGCGTCACGATCGCCGTCGGCGGCTGCGTGGCGCAGGCCGAGGGCGAGGAGATGCGGCGCCGGGCGCCTTGCGTCGATGTCGTTTTTGGGCCGCAGACCTATCATCGCCTGCCGGAACTGTTGGCGCGCGCGCGGGACGGCGGGGTCATCGACACGAGCTTTCCCGCCGAACCCAAATTCGATGCTCTGCCGGGTCCGGCCGCGCCCGCAGCGATCAGCGCCTTTCTGACCGTGCAGGAGGGCTGTGACAAATTTTGCACCTTTTGCGTCGTCCCCTATACGCGCGGCGCCGAGTCCTCGCGCCCGGTGGCGGAGATTGTGGCCGAGGCGCGCCGCCTTGTCGCTCTGGGGGCGCGCGAGATCACTCTCCTCGGCCAGAACGTCAACGCCTATCGCGGCCGCGCGGCGGACGGAGAAAGCCTGGGGCTGGGCGACCTCATCCGCCGGCTCGCCGGGATCTCCGGCCTCCTGCGCCTGCGCTACACGACCTCGCACCCGCGCGATGTCGATGACGGTCTCCTCGCCGCCCACCGCGAGGTGCCGAAACTGATGCCGTTTCTCCATCTTCCGGTACAGAGCGGCTCGGATTCCGTGCTCGCGGCGATGAACCGGCGGCACCGCGCCGATGATTACCGGCGGGTGGTCGAACGCCTGCGCCGGGTGCGCCCCGATCTTGCCCTGTCCTCGGATTTCATCGTCGGCTTTCCCGGAGAGAGCGAGACCGACTTCGCCGCCACCCTCGCTCTTGTCGCCGAAATCGGCTTTGCCCAGGCGTTCTCCTTCAAGTATTCGCGCCGCCCGGGCACCCCGGCCGCCGCCGCGCCGCGGCAGGTGCCGGAGGCGGTCAAGGAAGAACGTCTGGCCGTCCTGCAGACCCTGTTGCAGCGCCAGCAACGCGATTTCAATGCGGCCTCTGTCGGCCGGGTGTTGCCGGTCCTGCTCGAAAAACCGGGCCGGCATCCGGGCCAGCTTGTCGGGCGCAGCCCCTATCTGCAAAGCGTGCATCTGAGCGAGACGGCCGCGCGCATTGGCGCGGTCGTCCCGGTGCGGATCACCGGGGCCGGGCCGAACAGTCTGTCGGGCATCGCGGCGGAGGGACGGGCGGCATGACAGCGCTTCCCTCCGGCGCCCTCGCCGGGACGGCCGGTCTCGCCCGCAGCGAACTCGAATTTGACGACAACCTGCTGCTGCCGCTCTTGTACGGCGAGCGCGATCAGAACCTCGACCGGGTCGAGCGGCGGCTCGGCGTCGCGCTCATCAGTCGCGGCAACCGGCTGGCGATCTCGGGACCGGCCTCGGCGACCGAGGCCGCCCGGCTGGCGCTCTCGCAGCTCTATGACCGGCTGAAACGCGGCGAGCTCATCGACCCGCCGGCGGTCGATGCGGCGATCCGCCTCGCCGAGGCCGAGAGTGCCGACCGCAGCCTGAGCCTATG
>JBOHMF010000338.1:0-5189 GCA_050730055.1 Allostellaceae bacterium | reverse complement strand
CATTCCACCTGGCAATAATATTTGTACGGGTTCGGATCATGGTCCGTATCCGGCTCTAGAGGGTCAGGGCGCCGGGGGAGGGTCTGCAGCCTTCTCCCGGCTGCCCTTGATCCTACCGCGGGGAAGGGTGAATGTCATCCCATGAGGCTCATGGCGGCGGGCACGGCGGAAATGCGGCCCCTGTCACCGCGCCGCGCGATCGGGTAGACTGGACAAAACACATGATCCAGCGAGGCGCGTCATGGAGCGCGGACACCCGATCGAGATCCGCAACACCGCCTGGTTCCGCCATGTCTATGATGGCGAGCAGAGCGACATGCGCCGCCTTTACGAGCAGGCCAAGCTCGACCAGTGGAACGCCGCAACCGACATCGACTGGCAGCATCCGCTGGGAGGCGACGGCGGTCTCATCGCCGACGATCTCGTCGATATCCACGGGACGCGGTTCTGGGAGCGCATGAGCGCGGACGAGCGGGTCGAACTCAACCGCGCGGTCGCGCGCTGGCGCCTCTCGACCCTGATGGCTGGCGAGCACGGCGCGATGCTGGTGTGCAGCCAGCTTGTCGAGGCGGTCGAAGGGCAGGACCAGAAGCTGTTTCAGGCGACGCAAGTTGTCGATGAGGCGCGCCACAACGAGGTGCTGCACCGCTACCTCGTCCTGCGCCTCGAAGGGCGCAACTACCCGCTCGCCAACAATGTCAGGGAGATTTTTGACACCTTGCTCGGCACCGGCGCCTGGTATCTGAAGACGATCGGGCTGCAACTGGTGGCCGAGACCTTTGCCGTCTCGCTCTTCCGCATGCTCGCCGAATCCTCAAAGGACGAGATCCTGTGCCAGGTGTGCCGGCGCATCCTGCAGGACGAGGCGCGCCACATGGGCTTTGGCATGTTGTCACTGCCGGCGGTTGTCGCGCAGGCGAGCGCGGCCGAGCGGCGCGAGATCGAGGATTTTGCGGTGTGGGCGCTGAACCGCACCCTGCGCGGGATCTTCCCGCTCGCCGCCTATGAGGAAATCGGCTTCAGCCGGGCCGAGATCGAGGAAATCCGCGGGCTGCGCCGCGAGCGCGCGGCCGGCGGCGAGGAGACCGCTTTTCGCAAGTTCTTCCGCCGCGATCTGCACGCGGGTCTTGTGCGCAATCTGCGCAAGGTCGGCGTATTGACCCCGCGCATCGAACCCGACATCGCCGCGCTCGGCATCTCGCTCGCGCTCGCCGCCTGAGAGCATCAAACACAACCCATCATGGCGTGCGGCGCTGCGGCCCGGCGCGCCGTCCTTCTCTATTGGCACATGAGGCGGGTCCGGCCGGAACGCGGCGGCGGGACGCGGTTTTGTGGTATGGTCCGGTGGTCCGTTCAGAATTGTCGCCGTCATGCCGCCCGCGCTGATCCATCTCATCGCCGCCGCCCGCCCGAATTTCATGAAGATCGCCCCGCTGTACCACCGGCTGCGCGGCGAAGATTGGTGCCGCCTTGCGCTCATTCATACCGGGCAGCACTACGACGCCAACATGTCGAGCGCCTTTTTCCGCGATCTCGATCTGCCGACACCGCACCACCATCTCGGCGTCGGCAGCGGCAGCCACGCCGAGCAGACCGGCGGCGTCATGATCGCCTATGAGCGGCTCTGCTCTGAGACCCGGCCGGACTGGATCGTCGTCGTCGGCGATGTCAACTCGACCCTGGCCTGCGCGCTGGTCGGCGCCAAGGCGGGGATCAGGGTCGCTCATCTCGAAGCCGGGCTGCGCAGCCGCGACCGCGCGATGCCCGAGGAAATCAACCGCATCCTCACCGACGCGCTCGCCGATCTCTTGTGGACGCCGTCGGCCGACGCCGACGCCAATCTGCGCGCCGAAGGGGTGGCGCCCGAGCGGATCGAGCGGGTCGGCAATATCATGATCGATTCCTACGAGCTTCTGCGCGAGCGCATCGCCGCGTGCGGCGCGGGGGCGCGCCTCGGGCTGCAAGCCAAGGGCTACGGCGTCGTCACCCTGCACCGGCCGGTCAATGTCGATGACCGCGCGCGGCTCGAATTTCTGCTCGACCGGCTCGGCGCCGTCGCCGCGCGGGTGCCGCTGGTCTTTCCGCTGCACCCGCGCACCGCCGCGCGCCTCGACGCCTTTGGCCTCAAGGACCGCCTTTTCGCGATGCCGGGGATGAAGCCGGTCGCCCCGATGGGGTATATCGAATTTATGAGCCTCGTCGGCGAGGCGGCCCTTGCCATCACCGATTCGGGCGGCATCCAGGAGGAGACGACCTATCTCGGCATCCCCTGCCTGACCTTGCGCGAGACCACCGAGCGGCCGGTGACGATCACCGAGGGAACCAACGAACTGGTGGCCGCCGCGGCGCTGCCCGAAGCGGTCGCGCGCGCGCGCGATGGCCGCTGGCGCCGGGGCCGGGTGCCGCACTTGTGGGACGGCCATGCCGCCGAGCGGGTCGCGCTGAGCCTCGCGCGCCATACCCGGGAGGAAAAACCGGCGTGACCGCCGCCTCGGCCCTCGCCCCTGCGGCTGCCCACGCCGCGGCGTGCCCGCGCGATCTGCGCATCCTGCATGTCCTCGACCACTCGCTGCCGCTGCACAGCGGCTATTCCTTTCGCACCTTGAGCCTGTTGCGCGAGCAGCGGCGGCGCGGCTGGATCACCGCGCACCTGACCACGCCAAAGCACACCGCCGCGGGGCCGTCGCCGGAACAGATCGAGGGCTTTCTGTTTCACCGCACACCGCCTCTGCCGCCGCGTCTCGCCCGCGTGCCGGTCGTCGCCGAGGGCGCGCTGATCCGCGCCACGGCGCGGCGCATCGTCGCCGTCGCGGCGATCGAGCGGCCGCACCTCCTGCACGCCCATTCGCCGGTGCTGAACGCCGTTGCCGCGTTGTGGGCGGCCCGCCGGCTCGGTCTGCCGGTGGTCTACGAAGTGCGCGGCTTCTGGGAGGATGCGGCGGTCAGCCACGGCACCTGCGCCGAGGGGAGCCTGCGCTACCGTGCCAGCCGGGCGCTCGAAACCTGGGCCTTGCGCCGCAGCACGGCGGCTGTCGCGATCTGCGAGGGGCTGCGCCGGGACATCCTGCGGCGCGGTGTTCCGGACGGGCGCCTGGCCGTGGTCGGCAACGGTGTCGATGTGGACGAGTTCCCGTTTGGCGTGCCGGCGGACCCGGCGCTGCGCACCGCGCTCGGTCTCGACGGCCGGACCGTGCTCGGGTTTCTCGGATCGTTTTATGCCTATGAAGGTCTCGATCTCTTGCTTGCGGCGCTGCCCGCGATCCTCGGTGCGCGTCCGGATGTCGCGGTCCTCCTGGTCGGCGGCGGACCGGTCGAAGCGGCGCTGAAAGAGGAGGCGCGGCGTCTCGGCGTCGAGGCGGCGGTGCGCTTTGTCGGGCGGGTGCCGCACAGCGAGGTGCAGCGCTATTACGATCTCATCGATGTGTTTGTCTATCCGCGCCACGCGATGCGCCTGACCGAGACGGTCACGCCGTTGAAGCCGCTGGAGGCGATGGCGCGGGGCGGCATCGTGCTCGCTTCCGATGTCGGCGGCCACCGCGAACTCGTGCGGGACGGCGAGACCGGCTATCTGTTCCCGGCCGACCGGGCCGAGGCGCTGACCGCTGCCGTGCTGCGCCTCTTCGCCGAGCGGTCGCAATGGCCGAAGATCATTCGCCAAGCCCGGCTCTATGTCGAAGGAGAGCGCAGTTGGAGGGCGACAACGGCCCCCTATGAAGCGCTCTATGCCGGCGCACTGGCGGCGCGCCGCGCGCCCGCCTTACCCCAGTCCGAGCCGGGTTGAGGCGATCCGCGCCCCCTCGGCGAGCGATTTCAGTTTGGCCCAGACCACGTCCTCGGCGACCCGGCCCATCCCGGCCGAGGTGTCAAATCCGCAATCGGTGCCGGCGAGGACGCGCCGGGGGTCACCGACCGCGCGGGCGACGTGTTCGATGCGCTCGGCGACCACTTCGGGATGCTCGACAAAATTGGTCAGGCTGTCGATGACCCCGGCGATGACGAGCTGGTCCTCGGCGAGCGGCTGTTTCTCAAAGACGTGGTACTCGTGGGCGTGGCGCGGGTTGGCAAACGGGAAGAAGAACGCGCCGACGTTGGCCTGTTTGAGGATCGGAAGAATCTCGGCGAGCGGCACGTCGCAATCGTGCGGGCCTTCGTAATTGCCCCAGCAGACATGGAGCCGCACCCGCTCGCGCGGGATGGTTTCGAGCGCCCGGTTGATCGTCGCGACAACGCGCTCGACAAAGCCGAGAAAATCGCCGAGCGGGCGGTCCTGGTAGGAGAGATGCCGTTCGAGGGCGAGATCGGGGCAGTCGAGCTGCAACAGAAACCCGGCCTTGACGATCGTTTCGTATTCCCCCTTGAGCGCATCGCCGAGCGCGGCGAGATAGCTCTCTTCGCTGTCGTAGAACTCGTTTTTCATCGCCCCGGCGATGATGCCGGGCGAGGGGGCGGTCAGAAACGGCTCGACAAACTGCACACCGGTCCCGTTGAGCGCCGCCTGGAACTCGGCGCACTCGGCGGCGACCGCCGCGGTGCCGAGATAGCGGATTTCACCGATCGCTTTGGGCGGCATCCGCATGTTGCTGACCGCCTCGCGGGCCGCGAGTTGTTCCTCCATGATCCGCTTGAAAACGGGGTAGCGCTCGGCGTCGGCACGGGTGCGGCGCTGCCATGCCCCGCCAAAGCCGCTCATGCGATGGCGGACGTGGAGAAAAAACCCTTCGCGCGCCTGTTCGCCGTTGTTGCCGATATCGACCCCGGCGGCGGCTTGCTTCTCGACAATCGCGCGCTCCGCGTCCCGGCCGAGCCGGGCGAGTTCGGCGGGATCGACCGATTCGCCGCGCAGGCGGCGGATGTAGAGCCGGGTCAGTTCGGCGGGGCGGGGCAGGCTGCCGGTGTGGGTGGTCAGGATTCGCGCATCGCTGCGGCGCATTGTCACTACCTCCCCGCGGAAGCGCGGCCTTTTCCGCTCCCCCGAAACGACAGGCTTGCCGCGGCCGCCATCCCTTCCTACACTCTGCCCATCGTCGCAACAACAGAAAGGAGGTGATCCTGTGTCTAGCCTTGAACCGCGGTCGATCGCTGTCGTGACCAGGATCCCCGGACTGGAGATCTCCGCCTCCTAGAGGCGACGGCGCGGCCGCGCTCGGCCGCGGGGGATTCGACGGAAGGGCCGCCCCGCGGGGCGGCCC